>JASLDB010000271.1 GCA_030151665.1 Neisseriaceae bacterium | reverse complement strand
CCATGCATGACAAACTAACACAATTGGCAGCAGAATTGGCGCAGTACCTTCAAACACCTGAAGACTTGGATCAACTGTCGGCAGCCTTAAAGAAACTCACCATTGGGGCAGCTTTAAATACCGAGCTATCCCAGCATTTAAGCCATGAAAAAATACCCAATAACGGAACGAATAGCAATCAAAATAATGTAAGCAAAAAGCCACAAAAAAAACCCAACAACCCCAATAAAGTCAATTTTTCTTCCAATCAAAAAGACCTGTTTTCACCCCAATTGATTCAAACACATCCTGTATACAACGTCGTCGAAATGGATGAACAAATTTTGTCACTATACGCAAAAGGCATGAGTAATCGAGACATTGTGAGATTCTTTAAAGAAATGCACGGTACTGACATGAGTGCATCGCAGGTTGGCAAGATAACCGACTCGGTGATTGAACAAGTTATTGAGTGGCAAAATCGACCATTAGATAGTCTATATCCAGTGGTTTACTTGGATTGCATCGTCGTTAAAATTCGTCAGCATTCAACCGTGGTCAATAAATCGGTTTATTTGGCATTGGCCATTAATATTGATGGCCATAAAGAGTTACTGGGGATTTGGATAGCCCAAACGGAAGGTGCCAAATTCTGGCTTTCTGTGATGACTGAACTCAAAAATCGAGGTGTAGAGGATATTTTAATTACTTGCGTCGATGGTTTGAAAGGCTTCCCAGATGCCATCGCTTCTGTTTACCCCAAAACCGAAATACAGCTTTGTATTGTTCATATGGTTCGAAATAGTTTACGTTTTGTCAGTTGGAAAGACTACAAGGAAGTCACAACCTTATTAAAAGCCGTTTACCAAGCACCAACAGAGGAGATTGCCTTGGTTGCCTTAAATGAATTTGAAAAATATTGGGCAGATAAATACCCCAAAATCGCTGAATCGTGGCGAAATCATTGGGAAAACATTCGAACCATTTTTAGCTATCCAAATGATATTCGCAAAGCAATCTACACCACCAATGCCAGCGAATCTTTAAACAGTGTGATTCGCCATACAACCAAAAGACGAAAAATATTTTCTTCTGACGACTCCGCCAAAAAAGTAATTTACTTAACCATCATCAACGCTTCAAGAAAATGGACCATGCCCATTCCCAATTGGCGTTTGGCCATGAATTGGTTTTTAATCCATTTTGATGAAAGGCTGAGTCGACATTTGTAATGGTAAACACCATTAGCGTAATGACATGGCCAATCCCAACAAGATGTTTCTCTTGCCCCAACCCTTATTTTTTGCATCACACCGAGCACATTATTGGCTTTATTTTGATTAAATACCCTTTTATTGTGGTGGGTTTTTGTTGGCAAAATCATTACAATCAAAATAGAAACCATCAATAGCCTAGGGTGCCTATTTTGTTACTGAATAAAATTTTACTGGTCGAAGACGATGAACGCTTAGCCAAAGTAATTCAACACTATTTAAGCCAACACCATTTTGATGTGCAATATTGTGTGACTGGTTCTGGCGTCTCTGATTTTTTGCGTAACTTTGCACCTGATTTGATTATTTTGGATTTAATGCTGCCTGATATGTCTGGCTTGGATATTTGTCGCGCACTACGGCCCCATTTTCATGGTCCCATTCTCATGCTCACTGCCAATGATTCTGAAATCGAAGAAATCGTGGGTTTGGAATTGGGCGCTGATGATTATTTGATTAAACCCATTGAACCCAGATTGTTATTGGCGAGAATCCGCTCTGCTTTGCGTGTGCATCAACATGCTCCCTTAACGCCTACTATCAACCATAACAACCCACCCCAAGAGCATGTATTGCACATCGACCATTTATTATTAGATACCAACGAAAAAATGGCTACTTTACACAACAATGATTTGGCATTAACTGGTGCAGAGTTTGATCTATTGTGGCTATTGGCAAGCCACGCAGGGCAAATTTTATCGCGCGATGATATACAAACAGCTTTACGCAATATCGAATTTGATGGTTTAGACCGAGCCATTGATACCCGAATTTCCAAGATTCGCCGTAAATTGGGAGACAATCCTGATGCCCCTTATTGGATTAGAACGATTCGGGGTCAAGGCTATGTTTTTAGAAAAGGATAATGAATGCCAAAACTTCGCTTACCAAACTCAGTGTTGATACGCGTATTCGCATACACTACCATTTTATTTATTTTTCAAGCACTATTTTTTTTCACTTGGACATTAATTGAAAAATTACCCAATCAATATACTGGTTTAATCGCTGACATTGATATTTATCATGATGCCTACAAAGGCCCTATAAAACTCATTCACAACAATTTAACAGGCGATTTTCAAGCAGACCAAGCAAAGCTAAAATCTTTGAGTGTGGATTTTGGTTATCCTCTACAACTGATTCCAAACAATAATTTTATCAAAGAACAACTTAACAAAACAAAAATATGGGTTGATATCAATGACTACCAATATTACAGCGCATATCAATATGATAACCGCTATGTGCTAGTTGTTGGGCCTGTTGTCAATAAAGTAGCAACAGATAAAAATGACAGTATTTTTGAGTTTTATGTTTTGGTTTATTTAAGCCTGAGCATTATCTTTACCATTGCTTTATTTTTTATGGCGCTCTCCCCTTTAGGCAAAGATGCATTTGCCTTGCGCAAATTTTCAGAAGACATTATTGCCAACAAAATATCCCAACATAATTTGAATACCAGAAGCTGGTTGTTTCGACCTTTAAGTTTGGCTTTTGAACAAATGATGAAGCAAATTAACCGACTGTTAAGCAATAGCAAAGTCTTATCCTTGGCCATGGCACATGAATTGCGCACACCATTGGCTCGGATGAAGTTTAGCCTAGCCATTATCGAAAACAGTGATGACAAAACCCTTTGGCAAGCAGAAGCCAAACACATTACCCAAGACATACAAGACTTGGAAGCATTGATTAACATAAGCTTGGATTTTTTTAAATTTCAACAACATGATTTAAAAGTTCATATTGAAGCTGTGCCCATTCAAACGGTTTTGGACGATATTGGTCAGTCTTTCGCCTTAATTAAACCCGAAAACATTCAATTATCAGTTCAGTCCGAAGCCTATTTACTGCCAACTGATGTCAAATTACTGAAAATTGCCATTGGCAATCTTTTACAAAATGCCATGAAATACGCCCAAAATACAGTGAGTTTGAGTGGGTTTGTTCATGGCAATGATTATGTAATTACCGTAAGCGATGATGGTATAGGCATTGACCCCAAACAGCATGAACATGTTTTCACGCCGTTCATTCAACTCAATAAAAACCAACAAAACAGCCAACATAAAGGCTATGGTTTGGGTCTTGCCTACGTCAAACTCATCATGGATTATTTGGGTGGCCGTGTTCTCATCCAAAACCAGCAGCCACAAGGCGCAGTTTTGTGTTTGCATTTGCCTTTGTCTACACGAAGCAACGACACAAAGTAGACAGTGTAATACCCAAGCGATAACGATAATACATCCTCAATCATCAACAACTTGAGGGTGCCAAATGAACGCTTTTTTTCTCAAAAAACAATTCTCTTATGCCCTACCCACCATCACCATGTTAATCATGGTCTATGTGGTGATGGGCACTCATCAAAACCCCTTTTATTTTTTTCCATCATTTTATGATCACTTTTGGGGTAAGCCGTTTCAGGTCTTGGACGTTTTAACCCAATATGGCAATTTCGTGTTTTACATTGTGTATTTAACCATCTTGGCTTTGGCGGTGAAATACAGTCACCAAGATGGAAAAACCTTTATTAAGCACTATCTATTGGTGCAATTTTTGTTTACCTTGGTTATGGTGCAAGGCTTGAAATACGCCGTTGGCGAACCTCGCCCTTTTACCGAAGACAATACCAATCAGCCCTTTACCACCAACAGTCGCTACCATTCATTCCCATCTGGCCACACCGCAGAAGCCATCGCCGCCGCAGGTCCCTTGGCGTATTACAGCAGTGCTTATGTATTGAGTTTTTTGTGGGGATTGATTCCCGCCGGCATTGGTTTTAGCCGAATTTATTTTGCCAAACATTATCCCATTGATGTTTTAGCTGGATTGGCCATTGGCTCCATGGCTACCTATTTGGTGGTGTACATGAACCACAAAAAAACTGTGCAATTGTAAACAAGCTATCAAAGGGAAAATATGTTAAAAAACGGCTCTCAATATTGGTTCCGATGTTTAGCTTCACTGCGCTCTGATCCAATCACACTAACCATGCCCAGTCTGATTTTATCGGCAACTTTGTATTTTGTGTTCTTTCAAAACCGTGCTTTTTGGAACGTACTATGGCAAGCCACATCCCACCTAGACTGGATGCGCTACACCATGGTGGTATCTGTATTTGCTTTTTTAATGGCATTTATTGGCATGGTTTTAACCATCATTTTGTGGCGACCTTGGGCAAAAATCATGTTGGCTGCCTTATTGATAATGGGCGCTGCCAGTGATTATTTTGCCTTACGCTACCAAATTTATACCGATAAAATCATGGTCGCCAATCTCTTTGAAACCCATTGGGCAGAAGCCAAAAGCTTATTCAACCTGCCTTTTGCTCTCCATCTTTTGTTATACGCTTTGTTGCCCATTTTCGTTATTTGGCGTATTCGCATTCAACCACACAGCAACATAAAAAACATGTTAAAACAAAGGTGCATTTTATCGGTTGCTTGGGTATTTTTGTTTTTAGCTGCGGTTTTTCCTTTGTATAAACACTAT
This sequence comes from Neisseriaceae bacterium, assembly GCA_030151665.1. Lineage (GTDB taxonomy): Bacteria > Pseudomonadota > Gammaproteobacteria > Burkholderiales > Neisseriaceae > JASLFS01. Next base: position 9,099 of record JASLDB010000271.1, on the reverse strand, counting down.
GCTGCCATTTCTCGCAACCAAACAGGTATGGGTAAACTGATTGTACCGAGCAATATCATCAACGGTTTATCAGGTTATATTCAATTAAAAACTGCTACCATTAAACCTCTGCAAAAAATCGGCGAAGATGCCATTATTTTGCCGCAACCAAAGCCCAAACTCATCATCATGGTATTGGGTGAAACCTCCCGTGCCCAAAATTTTGCCTTAAATGGCTACCCTCGCCCAACCAACCCCCAATTGTTACAATACCCTGATTTGTTAAATTTTCCTGACGTGCATTCTTGCGGTACATCGACCACCGTCTCAGTACCCTGTTTATTTTCCAATATGACGAGAGAAGATTACAGCCTTGAACGTGCTGTATACCAAGAAAACCTATTAGACATTGCTAAGCGTTCAGGATACCAAGTCTTGTGGCGAGAAAATGATGGCGGCTGCAAAGGGGTTTGTGCGCGCATTCATACAGAAAATGTCTCAGACTATATTGATGAAAAAAACGATAATAATGAAGGACTTTATTATGATGACATGTTATTACAAGGTTTAGAAAAGCATATCGGTGACAGCAATACCTTGATTGTGTTGCACACCAATGGCAGCCATGGTCCAGAATATTACAAACGCTATCGCCCAACATTATCGGGTTTATTCCTTCCAAGTTGCCAAAATAAAGCCATTGAAACATGCTCACAGGAAAGTCTTGTTAACACATACGACAACACCATTGTCCATGTTGATGACATGCTGCACAAAACCATTTTGTCTTTGCAAAAATACCAACAAAGCCACGATGTTGCCATGTTTTATGTTTCTGATCATGGTGAATCATTGGGCGAGAAAGGTTTTTACTTACACAGCGCCCCTTATCGAATTGCCCCAAAAGAGCAAACACAAGTACCCATGATGATGTGGGCAAGCGCAGACTACTGGCAAAATCAACATTTAAACCTATCTTGCTTACAGCATGCAGCCAAAACAGCGGATTTATCCCATGATTATGTATTTCATAGCTTATTGCGGGCATTGAATATTCAAACAAAAGAATATACAAAACAATTGGATATGTTTAATATTTGCCCCAATGCAGCACAAAATAAATATTAACCCTTTTATTAAATGTCATTATCATGTTATATTCATATCCAAATTGGATATTGGTGATGGTATGCGTAAATTAAAAACATATACAATCTGGGCGCTGGAGTTTGGCATGGGTTTATTATTGCTTTTTGCTGCATTGATGGGCTTTTTATGGATGAAAACACCCTATTATGCCGATAAAAACTATGTCGCCGCTCCATTGTCTTTGGCAGATAATGAAAGCCATCGTTCACATTACTGTGGCGGTATATCTGATAAGAATTTTGTTGAATGCGCACAAAGAAGCAATTTACTATTTGATAGTATCACTGTTCGCTATCACAACGATGGTTATGGCGAATCATTAAAGGTAAGAACAGGTTTTTACATTGGAAAAACCATTATTTTAAGCTTACAAAATACTTATGAAGTACAACAATATCGCTGGCAACTGACAGAAAATAAAATCCGCTTGTTAGATGATTTGTGGTTCTAAATAAAAAGCCAATCTGTTGATTGGCTTTTTTGTCCTTGTATTCACTACACCGTTTTGCGATGGCTTTCTTGCAAATGCTTTTCAGTCAAAACAGGTTCTGCAAAGGCAATGTCATTGTTTTTTTCCAATAACACCAATTCCTTGTAAATCGGTCCATAGCTTTTATTGGGTGGTAAATCAATCACAAAAAAAGTATCATCCAAGCTTTCAGTGTAAGCACCCAATTGATTTAATTTCTTTTGCAATGCCCCCATATTGTAACCATCACGGGATTGCACCACTTGAATGGTCGAATGGCCAGAATGCTCAACAATTTTCTGATAAACCCAAATGCCCATTTTGTTATCAAAAAGAGCATGAATTTTATCGCCATTGGCAAATTCTGCACCATAAAAGGGAATATTGTTAACTTGAAATAGGCCTTTTCTTTCATCCAAAACCAAACCCCAAAAGGTTTCATCCACGGTTTCTTCTAAAAACTCACTGTGGTAACGTGCCAAAATTTGTTGATGTTGTGCTTTCATTTTTTGCTACTTTTCCAAACCCAAACGCGGTATTTCAATGGCAGGACATTTGTCCATGACCACTTCCAACCCAGCTTTTTCAGCCAACGCTTGTGCTTTTTCATTAATAATATCCAATTGTAACCACAAAACCTTCGCTTTCACAGCCACAGCTTCTTCAGCCACAGCAAAACATGCCTCACTGTTGCGAAACACATCCACCATGTCGATGGCAAAAGGCACATCAGCCAAACTGCCATATACTATTTGCCCCAACAACGACTGCCCTGCCAGCTTGGGGCTAATTGGTACAACTTGGTAGCCTTGTGCCAATAAATAGTCCATGACATGAAAACTGGCTCGATGAGGCTTGTCACTCGCCCCCACTAAAGCAATGGTTTTAACGTTTTGTAAAATTTGTTTGATTTTGTCTGAATGTGACATTTTTTCTCCTAAGCGCTAAAAAAGCACAACACACCCAATATTGCCACGTCAATGGTGTGCCCATATGGTAACTATTTTTTATGCCTTAACAATGCTGATGGTGTTACCAGCAGATGCCCTTGGTAGGTAATGATTTCACCAACCAAAGGGAATTTAACCGTAACATTAAAATGGAATAAACCATCCTCTTCCCATTCCTTCGCCGTAATATGCAAACCGCACCATGTCAATGGTAATTGACCACAACGAATTTTTTCTAAGCCCAAGGATAGTTGTCCATTATTAATCCTGACTTTAAAAACAAAAGTTAAAAACACCACTTTTTCATACAAATATTGCCCATCTTGCCACTGGGTAGACACAAATATGTGTTTATCAAAGTGACGCGACCATTTTTCAATACCATTTTCAGCCACAAAATCCACTTGTATCGGCAAATCTTGCCCTGCCTTTGGCAAAGCAACCATTTTTCGTAACAATTTAGCCAATGGGTGTACACCGGCAATGACATCACAACGGCCTTGGTAGCTAATTTGACTGGTATTTTGATGCAGCCGTTGCAAACTGGGTGCCATGGTTTCGTACTCAAGGCCTAATAAGGTTTGGTAAATAGACTTATTGTTTGCCATGTTGATAAGCCGCCCACAAAATCATGGCAAAAGGGATAATCCAAATAATGTCATTGGTCAAAATCGTTAAACCCGCTTGCAAAGTAAAAGTGCCATGAATCACACCATACAAAAAGCCAATTGGCCCCAAAATCCGCCCCAGTAAACCTGCAAAAACAATGGGCCAATGCCGTATGGGATTATGCCCTGCCGCCAAATATGCCGCGCCAAAAACCGCAATCATCATGCCAATACATTGGAACAATACAGGGTAATTGGAAGCAGGCATACCCGCCAAAGCAAATAGCTCATTGGGAAACAAAGCCACAATCGTTCCCCAAATAATATTGTAAATACCCGCCAAATATAAGACTGCGCTCATCCATGGTTTACTTTGCATTCACTGCTTCTCTTTCTATCAATGCCTGATATTCATCATTTAAATTATTACATGTGCTTAATTATGCCATTAAGCCATTGAGAATAAAATCCAGCAATACTTCAACACACAACATGGTGTCCCATCAAGTTTTTGCTATGCCAGTATGGATCCCAGACTCGAAGCCATCAACCATCAATCATTGCATCAACAATAAAATAAATAACAATCATCCAAGAATGAAATACTCGCAAAATTTTACAATTATTAAGCATTAAACTGATAAAAGTGATATTTTGTTGACCAAAACCAAACTTTCCACATCCATTCTATTTAACGTAAATTAACTTTTTTATAGTCCAAAAGCATTAATTCAAAATGCCAATTTTTTTCATCCTTTGATTCTATTAAAAAAATTATTTATTTAACAATATGTTAATAGATTATTTTACAAAAAATTCATCATTAAACTGCCTGATAATTACCCATTTTTATAGACAAAATAATGGTAAATTATTATTATATCTGCGTTTAACCCATCAAAAAATGACCAATAAATTTATAAAATGATTTTTTGGGTAAAGCTGATTTTCTGACTGTCTTGATTTCTTTAAAATTTGCAAAATATTTATCATTTGCAAAAGGTTTTTTTGACATGATGTCAACAGTTGTCCTCAGTATTCTCGCCATCATTACATTGTTTCATTTCAACATCGCCACCAAACAACACAAAGCTTGGAAAAGTCGCTTTAAATACCGTGAGCCCGACTATATCTACGCCAAGGAAGCAGCACAATCTTCTTCTCGATCCGCCAAAGTGTGGTTCGGCATGACCATCATGGCATTTATTGTTTCACACCTTATTTAGTTTCCTATACAAAAACATGCGCACAACATTCTAATTCATGCTTTTTAATAGTGGTATTGAATTATTGCAAATTATGAAAATGAAACCTTCTATCCAAGTAGCAGGTTTCATTTCATATATCCACAAATTTTACAAAAAAGTTTCATACATTTCAGATGATATAAAGGATCCCATATTAATCTTGCCATTTTCTAATCTTAATTCCTCTCAAATCCATACCGTAAAAATGACAATGTACCAAGTGATACTTTTTTAATATTATAAATGATCATGTTGCATTTCATCCATTATTTCAAATTTCATATTCATCATTATGGATGTGAATTAAAGGTTTAGCTTATGGTATTAATTGCGTAGAATAGTCTTGAATTGCTTTATAGTATTATCTATCACACGAAATATAAAATCCCTTTATCATGTAAATAACATTCTTATGAAGCAAAATATTCCAATAATATATTTTAAAATCATGTCAAGAGCGTTTGTTTGTGCTATGTTAATTAACAAGCATCGCTTGGCAAGATAAGGAGCAGTCTATGTCTGTTTTAATCTTTTTTACTATAAAACGATTACAACCTTTGAGTGATGAAGAGCTAGCTCTTCTATTATGTTTACTAGATCAATTTAATCAAACACGCAATCCACAATGTGAAGATTTATTTTTTACTAATCTAGACAGTAAAACACCCACTGCTGGCTTAATGTTAACTGGATCAATCAAACCAACTACTCAACTTGAATTTATATTTGATAATATGCTACATATTCTGAAGACTTTATCGGCTATCCGCCGAGCCCTACCAAAGAGCGATTGGACAGTGACCTTGGGTGATATTCCAATTCAGTGGGATGAGGCATCTGGATTCTATTTAGGTTAATCATTGTTAAATGTGCCACTCAAGAAATACCATACATTTTCAATTGAGAACTTTCAAATATCAACGGGCTTATGCCATCATAGCGACTATATATGCCTGTCATGTTGCAATATCGAATATACTTCTCTATTTGGTTTTTAATTATTTTTGTCAATTTTGTTGTTAAACTAAGGCTTTTTATGCTTTAAACTAACAAATAATGCACTATAACTGCGTTATCAAAGCAACAGTCTATATCATCCGTACTAAATCGCATATTGAATATTCTGCCTTATTTTGATAATACATCACTAGTGTGCACTCTCCACAATTACTATAAATCATTTATAAAATATCTATAACCACATTGGCTCCTCAACTTGAATAGACCAACTATAAAAAAGCCTACTCCAAAAAGAAATAGGCATAATAGTTGAAATTTCTAAGTGATGTCTAAATAATACAAGTTACTATATAAGAAATTCATATTTAAATAATAAATAACGATAAAACTATCTCAATTAAAAATATTTTAAATCTCACTGGGCGTATAACCATATTTTGCTTTGAATAACCGTGCAAAATAACCAACATCAGTGTAGCCCAATTTATAAGCGACTTCTTTTGTTGTCAATTTATTCAAAACAACTAAATCTAGTGCTTTAGACATTCTTAAATCTCGAATATATTTACCAATTGAAACCCCAGTTTCTTCTTTAAACTTTTGCTTTAAATAAAATTCATTGGTACCAATTATTTTAGCCAGTTCAGCTAATTTATAATCTTCAAATGGTTTCTCATTAATCAAATAAATAAGGTGATCAATCGCACTTCGATTATTTTGCAAACCAAATGACTCAATCATATTCGAAAAAATCAATAGCAAAAAACTATCTCTTGCCAATTTATTTGATAGTGTATTTTTTTCTAAGTCTACAATTTGCTTTGCTAAAAATAAATTTCGATGATGTGATTTACTAAAATTAATTTGTTTAATGTTATAAAAACCATCTAAACAAGGCATTAACCACTCTGGTAATTCAAAGCGATTTCCCCAACTTTCAATAATATATTTTGGCAATGCTACGCACAAGCCACTAAATTCATTAAAAACTTTATATGACACAGTTAAATCATTTTGATACTCAACATACCATATCTGATTTTGTAGCATATTAATTACATAGCTTGTCTCTTTGATCGAAAATTGTAAATCTCCTTCCAATACAAAATACATATAAACGTAATTATTAAGAATAACCTTATCTTGCAATAAATTACCACCAGGAGAAATAGAAATGTGTTCAACAATCATATCACCATCTAGATTAGTAACATCTAAATTCATATTCTCTGATATACCAATTGGTTCATTTCCATTCTGCAGTTTTTTTATATGATCCATATTATCATTCCCTCTTAATGCTCCGCTAGAAAACTCACACAACGACACATGTTTATCTATATTTAAAACATATACTATTTAAGATACTAAAACTGAAGTGAAATTTAATTATAAGAATATTAATTCCCTATCTGTATTGAAACTTAATAGGTAACCTACCTAAACTCAATTTAATAAATTCAATATACTACGATTCAAGAAAAGGAAATATGAAATTCACAATGTATAAGATTATTTAATATAACTATTAAAATAACATATCATTTTGAAATATAAGAAACCTATATATATATTATTTAAATACAAGTATTAGAAAAATTAACAATTTTAAAAGTAGGCTATGGTGATCTGCCGATTACCATAGCCATACTTAATATTAACCTTATTTTTTCATACCAAAAATATCAACACTTACACGGCGATCAGGCTGTAAACAAGACTTTAGGGCTGGCGAGTTCTTACCAACACAGTTTTGAGAAACAGGTTGAGATTTACCAGCACTGGCTACAGTAATAGACGCATCTACACCCCTGCTTTGTAAATACTGCTTAACAGCCTCTGCCCGTTGTAAACCTAAATTGTAGTTGTATGCATCAGCACCTAAACGATCTGTATGACCAACCAAATGTATCCGATCAATTTTGGCATAACCAGCTGCTAAAGCTGCCGCAATTTGATCAAGTTTATGTTGACCTGCTGGTAATAAATCACTGCTATTGCCTTTATTAAATGGGAATAAAGCATCTGCAGACAAATTGATTCTCTCAGGTTGTGATACTGGGACAATCACTTTATCTTCCAGTGCAGGACAAACCGAATTACCTAATCCAACTGCTTTCCAAAAAATACTTTGGACTGTTTTATTTTTATCAAATAAAACTTTCATTTGGCAGCTTTCAATACCTTGTGCTGTATTAAAATGAAATAAATAATCCCACTCATGCACTTGAAAGCCTTCACTAAAGTGTGGGACACCAATCAAATGATAAACTTGATCACGGGTCATGGTTTTCTGAATGAGCTTTAAAGAATCCTTATTGGGAAAAGTACCTCGATTGGTTAAATCTTCTTTTGCCAATTTGGGCCAAACAGGGCTATTACTAGTCCCCTCTTTACTCACGCGACTATTGGTTGAGCAAGCAACCAAAGAAGCAGCTAAAGCAATAGTTAACAAGCTTTTTTTCAACATATTCATATTCAATCCTAAATAATTTTCTGATTGGGTAGCCCGTAAAGGCCACCCATCTTCATGATTTACAACCAGATTACCATTGGTAACCCGCACCTACCGTTGCACCAAAGTGGCCACGGCCGTTACCTGATGCGGCACCTTTAACAACCCATTTACCATTATCAGAAATTGTTGAAACACCAATCGCATAACCAGCTTCACCGCGATATGTACTACCACTAATCGCCATCATGCTCTTACCTGGTAGATAAGCTTGCGGTAAACCAGCAACTGCCATGGCAGCAGCCGTACCAGCATCCGCATTCTTCTCTACCTTGTTAATACGATTACCCAAATTTTGAATATTATTGTTGATATGACCAACAGCATTATCCAACTGACCAACGTTAACAGCATCTGATGCATTCACACCATCAGCAACATTGGTGATTTTCTTGCCACCAGCATCAATACCACCAACAGTTATGCTTGGGCCAGTTGCCTTACCATCTTTATCTTTAAATGACATGCCATCTTTATTAACAACGGTGGTATTGCCATTACCATCTTTGCCAAATTCAATGCTGTTCATGTCCTTCAAGTCAGGATTCACATCGACTTTAATGGTATTGCCATCAACTACCATCGTGGTATTTTTACCATTGGCGAAGTTTACGGTATCATCTTTTTTGATGCTGCCTTTCTTCTCTCCATTATTGGCCAAATTCCAGCCAGACCCAGCATTGTCGATAATATTTTTGTTCAATTCTTTTAGTGCATCATGAACATTGTCTTTACCAGTATCACCCAGACCTTTACCACCACCAGAAGTCAGTACATCACCTAATTTCTGATCACCACCAACCATAATGTCATTGATTTGACCACCATTAACAGCTTCTTTACTGTCTTTGTTGATTTTGCCATCTGCCAAGTTATCAATCACGGTGCCATTACCTTTTCCGTCTCCATCTAAGGTTACTTTACCTTTATTGATATTGCCTTGCTCATCACGGTCATACTTCACAACGCCATCTAACTCTTTTCCAATATTAGTGATATCGGTATTAATATTGGTTACAGCATCCTTTAATTGACCAACATTGACAGCATCTGTGTTATTGACACCTGCAGCGACATTGGTAATTTGTTTTCCACCAGCATTGATACCGCCACTAGAAATAGATGGACCAGAGCCATTAACACCACCAATATAGAAGCCATTTTGGTTAATAACTGTGCCATTAGTACCAAGAATAATACTGTCTGCTTTTAGGTTAGTGTT
>JASLDB010000230.1 GCA_030151665.1 Neisseriaceae bacterium | reverse complement strand
TCAATACCGTATTTTGAACCTTCACGACCTAGGCCAGATTGTTTAACGCCACCAAAAGGGGCAGCTTCATTGGACAAGATGCCTGTATTCACAGCCACCATGCCATACTCCAAGCCTTCGGACACACGAATCACACGACCAATGTCACGGGTGTAAAAATACGATGCCAAGCCAAATTCGGTATCATTGGCATAACCCAAAACCTCTTCTTCGGTTTCAAATTGAAACACTGGGGCCAAAGGGCCAAACGTTTCTTCTTTGGCAACTTTCATGTTTTGGGTTACATCTTTGACAATCGTCGGTTGGAAGAACAATTCCCCCATGCCATCCACTTGACCACCAACAACCAAACTGGCACCTTGGCTCACGGCATCGCTAATGTGTTCTTGCACTTTTTTCACTGCATTGGCATCAATAACAGGGCCAAAGACCACGCCAGCATCCAAACCATTGCCCATTTTCAAATCGGCAACAGCCGCTGACAATTTGGTAATAAAGGCATCGTAAACACCCGATTGCACATACAAACGATTGGCACAAACACAAGTTTGACCAGCATTTCGAAATTTACAATTAATCGCACCTTCAACCGCAGCATCCAAATTTGCATCGTCAAAAACAATAAAGGGTGCATTGCCACCCAATTCCATGGATACTTTTTTCACAGTATCGGCACATTGGGCGATTAATTTGCGACCGACTTCAGTTGAACCTGTGAAACTGAACTTTTTTACCCTATCGTCTTGTGTTAGGACTTTGCCAATGGCTGTGGCACTGCCTGTAATCACATTAAACACACCCGCAGGAATCCCTGCTTCGTGTGCCAATTGGGCAATTGCCAATGCAGACAAAGGCGTTTGTGTGGCAGGGCGAATGACAAAAGTACAACCTGCTGCCAAAGCTGGTGCAGCTTTTCGGGTGATCATGGCATTGGGAAAATTCCAAGGGGTAATCGCGGCACAAACGCCAATTGGCTCTTTGGTCACCAAGATGCGTTTATCACTGCTAGGCGAAGGAATCACATCACCATAAATACGCTTGCCTTCTTCAGCATACCACTCAATATAAGAAGCACCATAGGCAATTTCGCCTTTCGCTTCTGACAAGGGTTTGCCTTGTTCCATCGTTAAAATGGTTGCCAAATCATCTTGATTGGCCATCATCAGATCAAACCAACGGCGCAAAACAATACTGCGCTCTTTAGCAGATTTTTTCGCCCATGCTTTTTGCGCCGCAAAAGCTGCTGCGACTGCTTGATCAGCTTGGGCTTCACCCATATTAGGGATGTGGGCAATCACCTCGCCTGTGGCTGGGTTGGTTACAGCAATGGTGTCTGCGCTTTGCAACCATTCACCGTTAATATAAGCAGCTTCGCGCCACAAATTGGGATTTTTTAGTTTCTTCATGTCAGTGCTCTATTTCTTGTTAATTTAATACACAGAAGGTTTGGTGTTGTTTAATGTTGGCTCATCTTTAAACTGCCCCAACAATTGGCGACAAGATTTCGCCAGTAATGTGGTGTCCACACCCACTGCTACAAAATTAAAACCCATCTCGATAAATTTTTTGGCTTGCGTCGGGTCTGCGTACAAAATACCAGCTGCTTTGCCCGCTTGTCGAACGGTTTTGACTGCATCTTCAATCGCCTGCATCACAACTGGGTGAGTCGGGTTACCACGGTATCCCATGGCAGCACACAAATCTGCTGGTCCAATAAAGACACCATCAACACCATCGGTTGCAGCAATCTTGGCAATATTGTCTAAACCGGCCAAGTTTTCTACTTGCACCAGCAAACACATTTCATCGTTGGCTTGGTTTAGATAATCATCCACGCTGTTCCAAAGTGATGCCCGTGCCAAAGCACTGCCCACACCACGAATGCCTTCAGGTGGATAACGCATGGCATCGACCAAACCCTTGGCTTGCTCGGCACTTTCAACCATGGGCACTAGCAAAGTTTGCACACCCACATCCAATAATTGCTTAATCAAAACCGCATCGCCAACAGGTGGGCGAACCACGGGCTGTGAGTGACCTTGCATTTGATAAGGGGCAATGGCTTGCAATTGTTGTAGCACCGTGGTGACATTATTGGGTGCATGTTCTGCATCAATCAATAACCAGTCAAAACCAGTCGTAGCAATCAATTCTGCACTGTAACTATTGGCCAAGCCCAACCACATACCGATTTGGGTTTCATTGTTTTTTAAAGCTGCCTTAAAAGCGTTCTTGTTGATTTTTGCCATGATGTGTCATCTTTCTTATTTAAAATAGCAAGCAATCGCGCCCAAATCACCATAATCGACATGGAATGTATCCCCAGCTCGTGCTGCCACTGGGCGAGTAAACGAGCCACCCAAAATCACTTGCCCAGGTTGCAATGTCACACCATGTGGGTGCAATTTATTGGCCAACCATGCCACACCTTTGGCTGGGTGATTCAATACCGCAGCAGAAACACCAGACTCTTCAATCACGCCATTGCGATACAAAACAGCACTGACTTTGCGAAGATCCAATTCATTGGGGCGAATGGCACGTCCACCCATTACTACACCAGCATTGGCAGCATTGTCCGAAATGGTATCGAATACTTTGCGGGTAATTTGGGTTTCTGGGTCGATATTGTGCAAGCGAGCGTCAATGATTTCCAAAGCAGGAATGACCCATTCTGTTGCGTCTAATACATCAAAAATGGTGCAATTGGGGCCTGACAATGGCTTGCCCAAAATAAATGCTAACTCCACTTCAACACGAGGCACAATAAAGCGGCTCATCGGGATTTCAGAGCCTTCTTCAAAGAACATATCATCTAGTAAAGCGCCATAATCTGGCTCGGTAATATTGGAAGACACCTGCATGGCACGCGAAGTTAAACCGATTTTGTGGCCTTTTAAAGTGCGACCTTCCGCTATTTTCATTTGTACCCACGCTTTTTGAATGGCGTAAGCATCGTCAATGGTAATCTCAGGATGCGACAATGAAAATTGACGCATTTGGGTATTGGTTTTTTCTGCTTGGTTCAACTGTGTGGCCAAGTCTTGAATAATGTCGGGTGCTAACATGTTTATTCTTTCTTATTGATTCGTTTGCACGAGGCGTTACGCTTGTTGTGCCTTTAAAAAAGCATGGATATTGTTTTTTTTGTAATTCAAAACAGGGTGAATTTCTTGCATTTCAAATGAAATCGCCAATAGCCGCTTGTCTTGCAATGGTTTAAAGTATTGTTCAATCATGGCAAATAAATCATCACACACGGCTTTTCTGGTCGCTTCATCCCTGCCACTGCCTACTTTTAAGGTGATGTGAATAAACGCATAATCGTGCTTGGCATCGGCAATGCGATAATCATCCATGCGAATGGCACGGCTGCGAATACCACCCAATGGGAAAACACCACTGGCGCCTAAGTTGTCATGAACTTGTTCAAAAAATGCATCAAACTGAATGTCACCGGCCAAGTTGCCAGAATATTCAACAATAAAATGTGGCATGGTGTTAATCCTTGCTAAATTTAGGCTGTGCTGCTCAAAGCCACACAGCCTTAATAGGGTTTATTTCAATGGAAAAATGGCGTTGATTTGACCCGTACCAGAACTGGCAAACAAATCAGTCACGACTTCCACTTTGCCTTCGTACTGATCCCAACCCACCAAGCCCATTAACATGGCAGTGTCGTGCATATGCCCTTCGCCATAACAGTGATTGGCATAATCAGGCAACATTGAGCAAAATTCTTTCCACATGCCCTCTTCCCACATTTGCACCACACGGATATCCATTTGGCGGTCAAATTCACGGGTATAGCTATTCATGCCTTGAGAAGCAATGCGATCCCAAATAAATCGATGCGACAATGAACCACTGGCCAAGACAGCGACTTTGCCATCGTAATCAGCAATGGCTTCTAATACCGCCTCACCCAGTTTTTTACTGTCTTCCATCTCATGTGATGTACAAAAAGCCGAAATTGAAATGACCTTGAATGCTTTATCATCATTCATATAGCGCATGGGCACCAAAGTGCCATATTCCATTTCTAAGCTATCAATTTCGTGTGACATGGCACGAACACCTTTGGCACAGGCTTTTTCGGCAATCATGCGACCCAATTCGGGGTTACCTTGGTACTCGTAAGTCATGTCTTTGATAAAATGTGGCAACTCATTACTGGTGTAGATGCCTGCAAATTTATCATTGCAGTTAATGTGATAACCACTGTTTACCAACCAATGCGTATCAAATACCACAATGGTATCAACACCCATTTCACGGCAACGGCGACCAATTTCTTTGTGACCATTAATGGCTGCTTCACGGCAACCATGATTGGCGCCAGGCAATTCTGACAAATACATGGATGGTACATGCGTAATTTTGGCGGCTAATGCTAATTGACCCATTTTGAATCTCTCCTCGAAACAATTTTGTTATTCATTTTTTCTGTGTGCAGATTTAAAAAAGCCAAGTCAGTCCCTACACCAACTTGGCTATTTTCATTACACGCCCCAGCGTGGGATGTGATGCTCACCCATAGAAATACAAATGTTTTTCACATCAGTAAACACTTCAAAACTGTACTCACCACCTTCACGGCCCGTACCAGATTGCTTCACACCACCAAATGGCTGACGCAAGTCACGCACATTTTGTGAATTAATAAACACCATGCCCGCTTCAATTTGAGCGGCTACTCGGTGAGCACGAGTCAAGTCAGATGTCCAAACATAAGAAGCCAAACCATATTCCACATCATTGGCTAGACGTACCGCTTCGGCTTCGTCTTTGAATTTAATCAAGCACACCACTGGGCCAAAGATTTCTTCTTGAGCAATGCGCATATTGTTGTTCACATCAGCAAATACAGTAGGCTGAATAAAATTGCCTTTACTCAAGTGTGCAGGTAATCCAGCTGGGCGCTCTAAACCACCTGCCAATAAAGTCGCACCTTCTTCCATACCAATTTTGATATAGCCAGTCACTTTGTCATAGTGCTGTGGTGTAATCATGGAACCCACTTGGGTATTGAAGTCTTGTGGGTCGCCCACAATGATGTTTTTGGCACGAGCAGCAAACTCAGCCACAAATTCATCATAAATGCCTTCTTGAATAAAGATACGAGAGCCTGCCGTGCAACGCTCACCATTCAATGAGAAAATCGTGAACAATGACGCATCCAAAGCACGTTGCCAATCGGCATCGTTAAACACCAATACAGGTGATTTGCCACCCAATTCCATTGAGTATTTTTTAATGCCAGCATTGGCCATAATACGGCGACCTGTTGATGTACCACCGGTGAAAGACACCGCAGCCACATCATCATGGCGCACCAATGCATCCCCCGCAGTCGCACCATAGCCTTGCACCACGTTAAACACACCTTCTGGCACACCTGCTTCCAAAGCCAAACGACCCAATTCATTGGCGGTCAATGGTGACAATTCAGACATTTTCAACACAGCCGTATTGCCCAAAGCCAAGCAAGGCGCTGTTTTCCAAGTGGCAGTCATAAATGGAACATTCCAAGGCGAAACCAAACCACACACACCAACGGGTTGGTATAAAGTGTAGTTCAACATTTGGTCATCCACTGGGTAAGTATGGCCATTCATGCGAGTACATACTTCAGCAAAGAAATTAAAATTGTGTGAAGCGCGAGGAATCAAAACATTGCGGGTTTGGTGAATCGGCAAGCCCGTGTCCAAGGTTTCTAGCTTGGCAATGTTGTCAACGTTTTCATCAATCAACTCACCAAAGCGGCGCATAATTTTGGCGCGTTCCTTGGCGGGGGTTTTTGACCATTTGGGAAAAGCGTCTTTGGCTGCTTTGACTGCCATTTCAATTTCTTTGGCACCACCACTGGCCACTTCGCCAATTTTTTCCATGGTTGCAGGGTTAATGTTGTCAAATGTTTCTTCGCTAGCGACTTCTTTACCGTTAATCCAATGCTTAATCATCTCGTTATCCTTTGTTTTTTCAATGTATCTTGATTATTTCGTGGCGAAAAATTCGTCTTCGCTCACCATAAAATTCACCAAACGACCCACGTTTTCGACTTCAATAATCACCGTATCGCCCGCTTTCACGTCAGATGTGCCTTTAGGACAACCTGTTGCAATCATGTCGCCGGCTTGTAAAGTCATGAAGCCAGATAAATATTCAATCAAATAAGGCACATCAAAAATCATGTCTTTGGTATTGCCTTCTTGACGCAATTCGCCATTAACCCATGTTTTCAAGCCCAAATTCATTGGGTCTTTTACATCGGCAATGTCCACAATATAAGGACCAACCGGTGTCATGCTATCGCGGTTTTTCACGCGCAAATTAGGGCGATAATAATTTTCCAAATAATCGCGAATGGCATAATCATTGCACAAAGTAAACCCAGCAACATAATCCCAAGCATCGGCTTGTTTAACATTTTTGGCATCCTTGCCAATCACCACTGCCAATTCACACTCATAATGCATGTAATTAATATTGTTAGGGCGCCAGCTTTTGCCATTGTGTCCCACATAAGTGCCTTGGGATTTAATAAACACCAATGGCTCAGTTGGCGCAGCAAAGGCCAATTCACTGGCGTGATCGGCATAATTCAAGCCCAAGGCAAACATGGTGCCAGTAGCAGGCGGTAACCATGTCACTTCATTTTCAGTCAATACTCGACCATCTGGTAAATTCACAGACATGTCATCATTCACCGTAACAGCAAAGGTTTCATTTTGGTATTGGATTTTTGCATGTTTCATTGTTTTCTCCTTATGCTGCAACCACGGTGCTTGTTACTTCACCCACGTTTTCAATCTTCACGGTTACCTTGTCACCCACAGCCAAGTCAAAGCGACCTGCTGGTGTACCTGTTAGCAAAACATCGCCTTCGTGCAATGTCATGAATTCGGTAATTTCAGCCATCAAGGTTGGAATATCACGCACCCAATCATTGGTATTGCCTGTTTGTTTTTCTTCACCATTAACACTCACGCTCATTGCCAAGCTATTCACATTTTTAATTTGACTCAATGGCACGATGGTGTCACTAAACGCCATAAAACCATCACGGCACTTGACTTTAATCGCAGGACGGTAGAAGCTTTCTTCTGGCAAACTCAATTCATTACCAACCACCACACCAGCCACATAATCCAACGCATCCGCTAAACCCACACGACTGGCGGTTTTACCAATGACAATCGCCAAAGTAGGGCCTGCTTGCAATCGCTCGCCGACTGGCATCACAACGCTACCAGTGCTGTTATAGGTATTGGGTGTTTTGATAAACAAAACTGGCTTACGAGGCAGTTTTTGGTAAGGGGCTTCAGTAAAGCTTTTGGCATGCTCCACCAAAACACTTTGGTAATTCAATGCCACGCCAAAAACAGTGTGATTGTTCAAATCAAGTTTAGACATGCGTTTCTCCATCGTTTTATGTGTCTTGATATTCAGCAATAATTGCTAATATATTAGTTAAGTTAATCTTACTAACATATAAGTATTGTTGTCAAACTTAATTTACAAAAAAAGCTGCCTTTTAAGGCAGCTTGTGCATTTAATATGGTTTGTTTATCTTGCTTAATAGACTGATAACCATCACCTGCTATATACAAAATACTGTTTTAAACCCCATAACTAATCTACTGATGATTTTTATTTTCTTAAAGCTTTTTTAACCACTTCAGATAAAGTCGCATTACCTACACCTCTACGCTTTGCATGATCAGAATACACCCAATCCTCTAATATTTTATTGCCTTTTGAAGCATTACAACCCACACAACACAATGCAATATTATCAGCAGTGGTTATATTAATATCATTAATAATGTGCTCCCAAGATTGCTTCTCCGCGCGTTTTTGGGTAAATGGTTTTGCACAATAAACACATTTTTTATCTCTTTTTAAAACAAACTCTTCAATATCACTAGGAATTCCCCACCTATTTGACATACAAAAGATCCTTAATTATAAAACAATATTCACATAATTAATTGGAGTTCTCAATAGAATTAATGCCCCTCAATGCTAGCTTGCCACCATTAATAATATATAGCACTTTATGATTACAAAATCGTACTAACTTATCAAAAAAAATGCTTATTTTTATACAGTAATCCCAAGATACAATCATCAAGCTTTTAAGGGTATGCAATATTGCCCTTGATTTTTAAGTGGCCTGCCTCTTGCAAGAAGAAATAATGGCGACTTGTCATGCAGCCATCGCCAGCATCTGGTGTTAAACGATTCGGTTCATCTGATACGGTTAATACAAAATAAGCCACCAACCATTTACCACTTGTGACTTGGTCACAAATACTGGACATGTATTTTTTCTTTTTATTGTCTAAATAGTAATAAGGGTAGCCATTGTCCGAATGATTGGGATAAAACTTCATTTTTTTCTGGGCTGCTGTGGCATTGTCTTGGCGAAAATCTACTACTGAAAAATTCGGCTTAAAACGCAAGTATTGAATGGTAGACACATAAGCCACATCATCTGCACTTAACATATTTTTGGGTATGTCTTTTAACGCCATTTTATTGCCCTGTTTGATTTGTGTTTGCAGCGCTGACAAACTACTTACCATGGCTTTTTTTTCATTCACGGTTAGGCTTGAAGGTGTTTCCCAAACGGTTTCAAAATCAACCGCATATACTGACAAATTAAGCAAAATACCACAAAAACCCAATGCTATTTTATGAGAAATACTCATAAAACTCCTTTCTTATCAATATAATATAGAAAACTAAAGTATTAAGATGTGACGAAATGATTGCTGTTTAATACAGCGCTTTCATGCTATCAATCGCAATCACATCCCCATAACAAACACTTTACAAACCACCTTGCTACCAAAATTTCTTTAAGCATCTAGGCGTTCTAACATACCATCTAATTGCGCCATCAAAGTTTTTAATTCTTCTTCGCCCACTTTCTTGGCCAATGCATCATAAGCAGCAAGGTTTTCACGCAAGATATCCTCAACCATCTCTCCTATCCCACTGGCTAAAGTCACCATCACTCGGCGCTTATCAAATTTAGAGGAGACTTTAATGATTAGATTCAATTCTTCCATGCGCTTTAAAATACCCGCCATGCTCGGACTCAAAATGCAGCACTCTTGGCACAATTCACGTGGTTCTAGCTGCTCTTTTTCATGCAAGGCACGCAAAATGCGCCATTGTTGTTCGGTTAATTGGTGTTTGCTCAAGGCAGGGCGAAAATAAGCCATCATGGCTTCTCGCGCTCGCAAAAGCAATAATGGAACATTGCGATTTCTAGGTTTCATAAGGGCTTTAACTAATATTAGTATACAATTGGTTTTAAAATTTACTAATATATTATAAACAGCTTTTTTGGTAATCGACAATCATTACAAAACAACAAAGCCATTTATCACCGTTATCCTGCGCAAGTTCTTAATCATGATGCGTCACAAAAAGGGTGCTCCCCCTCAACTAGTACCGCCATCTATTAACGACCAAAGCGATCGTATTCGTCTTCAGCGTATTTAATAAAACGATTTAATAAGGCAATATTGTTTTTTTCCAGTGGCGTTAATACTTGGCTGACATCATTATTGGTCGGAATGTACCAATCAGTTTGTTCAAAAAAGTAGCGGTAGGTTTCTTTTTTAAACGAGTAACCATGTCGTGCATAAATGGTATTTTTAATAATTTCCAAATCCAATTTGCGTAGGTTTTTTAATTGTTTCTCTGTCAGGGTATGTTTAGAACCATTGAGTTTAAATACCGCCTCAGAAGCAACCCGATTTTTTTCTTCCTTGTATTGCACCACTTCTCCGCTATCAGAATCAGTATATTTCTCAATAAACTCCTTGGGGTTCTCCCAATCAATCAAATCCGTATCAGGATCCAGCATAAAATTGGCATTGTAAACAAACGATTTTTTAGCCAAATTGAGGGTTTTATTGGGTGCTTTAACTGCTAATTTTTGATAGGCAACCCATTTACCGGTTAAATTATCGCCTTTTAATTTCACAGTAAATCGGCCATCTGTCTTGTCATCTCCGGGTTCATCCAAAACAAAAGTCTTGTTACTTGCATCAAAAACACCTGTAAAAGGCCGCTGTTTGCCTTTGACAATACTGTGCCCATATACAGCTTCTTCTGTAATGCTGTTAATTTTCAATGATATTTTGGTGGTTATTTCTTGTTCATACTCATCATCACCATCCTTTACCATCTCTATCCCAACAAAATCACCTGTATAAATCCCATAATATTCTGTATAAATATCAGGCAATGCCTTTTGTTCAGTTTCTGCCTTTGAAGCGGATTCAAGCACTAGATTGGATGGTACTTTAGAAGCTGATGTTCGGTTATTTTGCTGTGTTTCATCGGGCTGGCAAGCAAACAAACCCAAAATAGCCAATGACAAAAAAAAGCCCTGTATGATTTTCATAAAATTTTTTTCGCAATCAATACTTCAATTAAAAGAAGATTGGGCACCCAGCCCAACCATGCAATGACTTGATACAAATCCATGGGATTTGGCATAAATAAATAAACTAAAATCACTTTCCATAGTCGCAAGGTAATCGCAGACAATGTCAGGGCAAAACTGCGCCACATCCATTTTTTGTGTTCACCATATTGGTGTTGCCGAGCCAACCGATATGCCTTAACGGTAACCCACCACCAAAGCACTGACAACAAAATAAATGACACTTGTGCAATCCATTCACCATTGGCAAAAATACCCATGTATAAACCCGATGGTGCTGCCACAAATACAATCAGCCCCACATAGATTTTACCCATGTACTGATGCAGTTTTGGCCAATACTTTAAGCGTAAAATAGCCAGAAAACCTACCAGTAACACCCACAAACTGGTATACACATGGGCATAAAAAAACCATAGGTATTCTGAACGCTCATCCACTTCGGTTTGTTTAATCGCCAAAAAACTGGCAAAGCGATCAAATGGAACATAACGCCAAGTAATTTCAGCCATCAGAATAAAGAAATAAACAAATATCGCTATCAATAAAATTTTCAACAGCAACAACGGGTTTCGCTTGATCACATGCATGGATACCATCCAATCATGACGTTCAATGATTCTGTCAAATAAATATCAATGTCCACATGACAACAAAACATCACCAAGAAAACCATCCTTTTTTGTTACCATAATTCGACCACAAGGATGCCCACAAAGCAGCCAAGAGCCCCACCCACATCAACACGACATTGTCGAACCACCAAAGCGATAATAACAAAGTTAAAACACCGCCCCATGCTGTGCTAATGAGCACCGTCCACTTCGGCATCATGGAAAATGTAGACCCAACATACCGATACACTATCCATGTCAAATAGGCTGGAATCAAACCCACAATCCACACCAAAAATAACATGAATGGTACTTTCCCCCAGTCATGATTTGGAAATGTTGGCAATCCATCCACTGCCAACCAAGACAATAACCACCACCCCAATAAACCCAGCAATGCCACCATCGGCCCACTGGATAAAAACACAGCCAATGAAGCCAAATAAAAGTGCTTATTTTGAAGTGCTTCCATGTTTGCACCTTACAATACAATCTAAATTGAATCTCGCCAACTTTATGCCAATATATTATTTAATAAAAGGTAAACTATTGCAACAAACAAAATATTTTTGATAAACAGCAACTTACAACGCAAAAAAAGCACAGCCTAAGCTGTGCTTCAATATACAAAAATTGGAAAATAACCAAAACTAGGCACTGCCCAAGTGCATCAACATTTCTTTGCCAATCTCAGCAGTGGCTAGGCGTTGCACCAATGCAGCTTCAAAATCTTCCAAGCAATGACAAACAATACTTTCCTCGCCATAACTCACCACGCAAGGGTAGCCACCCACCACCGTACTAATTTCGACTACTTTTAAACGCTGGTAATAGTTTTCATCTACCCGATCCATGTACAAAGAAATCACCTCAGCTCGATCAATCACCAAATGCAAGGCATTGTCACTGAATGCCTTTAACTGCTCATCAAAGTTTCGCAATGCATTACTAATTTCCTTGCCTTCTCGGTCTTTTTCTACTGCTAGAGCAATGCCTTTGCGAATGGCACTTGAAAAATTAGCCATGTTTTCTGCCTTTCGTGCGCTGGTAAACAGCCATTAACGTTTATGGTAACAACCCACCCCAAAATCCCATTGGGATAAATCATATCAAACATTCTCTTTGTCGTCACATAGATTCTGCCATGATCAAATGATGGTTATCCATCTTATGCCAACCACAGGTCATGTTGATACCAAACGGCCAATCATTTGCAAAATCAATGCTTTTAACCATTATTGCGCAAGAAAAAAAACAGGGTATTGATTTTAAGCATTGCTTTGTTGATGACAATCCATTAAAACCTGCTCCATGGCAGCAACAGGCAAGGCACCTGAGAATGCTTGGCTTTGGTTCAAGACAAAAAATGGTACACCTTGAATACCCAATTGCGCTGCCACATGCAAGTCTTCAGCAACTTGCTCATTGTATTGTGGATTTTGCC
The DNA here is from genome assembly GCA_030151665.1 of Neisseriaceae bacterium. Lineage (GTDB taxonomy): Bacteria > Pseudomonadota > Gammaproteobacteria > Burkholderiales > Neisseriaceae > JASLFS01. Next base: position 10,551 of record JASLDB010000230.1, on the reverse strand, counting down.
AAACTTGTTGATCAGCCACCACACCCACCTCTTGGCACAATGTCAATAGAACATTGGTATTGGCTAGATTTTTGCCATCAACAAATCGAGCCAAAAACAAGGCTTTTGCCAACTCATTGCCCAAGCCTTGTGTAATCGCTACTTGATACGCCACATGTGCCAAATAGGTATTGGTCGCTTGAATTTGCTCACTATTGACCGTTAGACCAGCTTGATTGGCATGTTCTTTCATGCCAGCAATCATGTCTTGGGCTTCTGACAAGGTTTTGCCATATTTATCAGCCAATAATTGCACATAATCTCCCTGACTTTCTTGGGGTGCGTGGGCATTTAATTCATAACTACGTAATGTTACCTCAAGCTTGTCTTGAATGGCTTGGGGCAAATGGGATATGGCTGCTTGTAAATTGTAAAAACCAATGTAACAAAATGGACAAGCGTAATCTGACCACATTTCGATTTTCATGTTCTTTCCTTGTTTTAAAACTTTCAGTAAGATGGCCATCAGCATGGCAATAGTCATTGCCATCATCCACAAGCCTCATCTAGATATGGGGCGAATGGATTAAACTACAATTGAAATTTTTGCATAATGTACACCCCCAGACCATTGACGATTTTAACCAAATAATTCAGCGATCGGCGCTGACTTTTGGGTAAATGCTGGTTGTAACACAGACTATACTCAATCGCTGCAGTTGCCCCACGGTTTTTTTTGAAATCTGCCGCACCAGAACTGGCATGAAACACCAAGGCATGTTGAATGCTTTGAGAGAGACTTTCAGCCACCAATTGTCGATAATAAGCCAATTTGGGCGCACTATCGCAATCGTAACCAAAAAGCGGCACCGACATCACATCATCCACTTGAAATACCCCATTCACACCCGTCACTTCTTCATCTTGACAATGTAAGGCATGGTATTGGATAACTTGGGTTCGAGCTGCCAATACTAACCAATCCACGGAATATTGCGGATTGAGCTGGCAATATTTCTCCAAATAAAGCTTCTCATACAATCGGTGGTAAAGGCGCAGGTGATGAAATGATGGCTCGGCATCTTGTTGAATATGCGAATGGTGTTTGGCTGATAATTTCAAGTCACGCTTGCTGTCTTTGTGCGCCAAAATACTGGCACCTTGATCATGTCTGGCATCAAATAAATACACTTGCCGACTGGCCAAACGGAAACAACCACTTCGCTCCAATGATGCCATTAAATCAGCATTGAGGTTTTCATTTAATGAGCGAAAGCAAATACTGTGCTCAGGAAATGTTTGGGTTAACAAAGACAATAATGAAGAACAATCATCTGGCGCAAATTGCTTGGGATACAGATTGGTCGACACCAGCCAATTGTTAACATAAACCACTTTATCCATGTGCTGCTGATTAAAGAAAAAACCCACGCTTCGAATCATCTTTTCCAAAAACCAACGCCAGCATTTGGGCAATTTCACCAAATGCAATTCTTCAATCGCATACAAAATATAAGTATTGAATAATGATGCCACATAGCTTTGTTGATGATGGTATTCATTCACCACCACAATGGGAAATGCCTGTCCATGCCATCGTAAGTAATAATATTCAGCCCAAACATTGTCCACCAAAGGCTTCTTGGCACAGGCCAGTGCCGCAACATAAGCGGCAACATGACAACGGCTTTGTAAGTCCTGATCGAGGTCTGTGCCTTTAATCAATTGCAGGTTCATGCTATCTCGTCACCATTCCATTCAATATCATGTGTAGTGGCCTCCCAAATAGATTGTTTATTCTTGATGGCAATACACAGCATTTCGACTGTGGGTAAAATTTGTGCCCAAGCTGGTTTCATATCGGTTTTATCAAAAACAATATCTGATGCCATGTGATAGGCAGTCACCCATTTTTTAAAATCATAAAATGACTTTAATGATACAGGTAAACCCATGCACACCATGGCAAATTTAAATGCCATTGCCTGATGGTGTTGTCCAAAAGTCGTGGGTGCTTCATCATCCAATAAACTGTTTAGCAACAAATCCCTTTGATTTTGGAAAAAATGCAAACCACTCGTTCCCCGAGGATTGCATTCTAATACCCAAAACTGCCCTGCTTGATCTTGAATAAAATCAAAACCCACCTGTCCAGTATAAGCCGTTTTTTTCCCCCACTGCACCACAAAATCATGAATTTGCTGCTGATTGGCTGGCAATAAATAATAACCTGCTCCTTTACCAGCCCTGTAACTGGGCTGATAAAGCACATGAGCAAGCACTTTTCCTTGTTGCAAAATACTGTAGCTACAATATTCAGTGCCTACAATGCGCTGTTGCATCATCCATTTTTCAGCTTGATTGCATGGTAACCACGCTTGCAATGTCGCCAAAGTGGGCCCGATCATGGTGCTATTGGCAAAACGAGAATAAATGGGTTTAAAAACCAACTCTTCAACAGCCAAAGGTAAATTCTCTAATGCAAAATCAGCATCCATGCGCCATGTTTTGGGTGCCTGAATCGGTAAATCAACCAGCTTGGTGGCAAAAGTATATTTATTGTGTAGTGCCGCCATCAGCGAAAAATCAGCAACCCAAACCTGGCAGTATTGGCTCAACTGGGGTTTAAAATGCGATAGATAAAATGCCTCTTCTGCATTGGGTATAACCACGTCAACAGCTTGTTCTTCCACATAAGCCAAAAGAACCTCTTGCCACAAACCATTGGCAAAACGTGGTGATGGCAAGGGTAAAAAATCATGGTATTCACGTGAGAATTTCGCCATGGGCCAACGAACAGAATCCGCCAAGCTGACTCGATGCCCTCCTCCTGTTAAGGTGCGACACCACTCTAATGCCACTGGAGAGCGAGCACCCAAAATTAAAAAATGCATATTGATTTTCCCCAAATTCAGACTCACCAATAACCATACACAGTAACTTATTTATTAGCCTGTATAGCCATATTGAAATTCACAACCATTCACTGGCAATAAAATGTCGCTGAATTTTGCGCCGCTTATCACTTAATGCTTGCGCTACATCCTCTTCTGGTATTAATCGCCATTGTAAAGCCGTATTGTCCACACCCAAACGACCAAATAAATCCATTAATGCTTGTTGTGCTATTTTTAAGCACGCTAAATCAGTTTGTGCGATGAATTGCAAAGAAACCCGATCAGTTTGAATCAACCGAAAATCGCAAGAAAAAGGCAATGAACGAGCCAATGCACGCAAACAACTGTCAGCAAAAACCGTGGTGATTTGCCCATTAACATTGGGCAATAACAAGGTATCATTGAGCCGCCCTTCTATGCCTTTTAAGCGCAAAAAAGGGCTGCCACAAGGACAAGGCTCAGGATGCTTCACCAAAACATCATCTAAACGATAGCGCACAATGGGCTGTGTGGTCCGATTTAAATCGGTGATAATCGGAATAAAACGGTATTCATCTATTTTTTCTTCTTCGACAATCACCAAATCTTCATTTAGGTGCAAATGACCCAATGAACAAGTGGATGCCAGAAAGCCTTCTGTGGCTTGGTAAATTTCATGCACCTTGCCAAAACACTGCTCAATAATCGCTCGGCTGCTGTCATCCAAAACTTCAGCAACAGAAATGACTTTTTTGGGAGCGATGGGTAAATTTTGTTTGGCAATCAATTCTAAGACTTGTGCTGGTGCAATTAAAATACTGGGCTGATACTGAACCAAATCCACTAATTGCTCAGGCAATGGCATGAATAAATCAAAAAAACGAAAAGAGATAAATTTGTTTTGCACGGTTTCGTATAAATTGCTATTGGCACGCAAAAAGAAAGCAATTTTTTCCCCTGAAAACAAATAACTGGGTAACATTTTGGCCAAAATAGTGCCTGCCCATTGCCTCTCTTCATGAGGACTTAGCAAAAATACCCCTCGCTGACCCGATGTGCCCGAAGACAAACCAATGGTGTGGCCTTGAAGATTGGGCTTAAAATTCCGACTGGTTTCTGCTGCCATCGCTTCTTTGTAAGCTTCTTCTAACGAAATTCCCAAGGCATTCATTTCATCAAAATGGGCCAACATGCTTTTTTTATTCATCAATGGCCATTGCGAAAAATCACCTTGGCAATGTTGTTTAAAATACGGATTTTTAGCCAAAACTTGGCGTTGTAGCTTTTTTAATGCTTTTTGTTGAAAAGCCGTGAGTGCCGCCCGACTAACAAAAGTGCGTCTTTTAACTTGAAAATAATACCAAAGAATCAACATTAATCGCATCACATTTCCTCGTGACTCAAAATAATGGGAATGTTCTTTTCATCCAATTGCTTTAAGTTTTGCAAGGTTTGATAAAAATCACCTACATTGTCCATGATTAAATTGGCAGGTTTCATGGGCAGTTGATTGAGTCGATAATTTTTATATGACCAAGCCGCATCACTTGCCACCAGTTGCCACCCTGTTTGTGTCGATACCATGGCACCAAAATGCCCAGCAGCATGGCCTGGCAATGGAATCAAAATAATTTCGCCACGGCTATTGGGCAATTCATAACCAAATTGAAAAGGTTGTAATACAGGATCCAATGCCACTTGACGAAATGACTCAATGCTAATGCGTTGCTGCTCAAAACTTGTCGGCACCAAATCAGGCACGAAACCTTTTATCAATGCACGAAAGCTGCGCAAGTTTTTGACACCATCCCAAGCTTCTTGTGACACAATCATGGGGGTATGGGGAAAATCCTTCAATCCTGCCACATGATCCGCATGAAAATGGGAAATAATCAGACCAGACAGGTCTTTGGGCAAGATGCCTTTTTGTTTGAGTTGCTGATAAATGCTTTCTTCAGGTTCAAAATAAACAGGGGTAATGCGCCGATACCATCGGAAAACACCAGATTGGGTCGCATCCATAAAATGATTGGCATAACCTGTGTCCCATAGCCAAAAATGGTTGTGACTTTCTAGCAAAAATACTTGTGCTGGAAATTGACAAGCTTTAAAACCTTCACCCCGAACCGCAATACAAGCAGGATGGGTACAATATCCCGCTTTAAAAACATGAATTTTGGCCATGACACTCCTTATTGATTAGCCATAAGACAATACACGATTTATCCTCACCCTCATATTATTCACCAGCATATTATGAATCAGCTCAGGCTACGCCACTATATTTCTTAAGCACAAAAAAAGCAGCCAAAGGCTGCTTTACCTTAAAAAATCATTATTCTGCCAACAAAGCTTGAACGTATCGACTCACGCCCACTTTAACATCAAAGAAATCAGCTTCGTAGCCCACATCACGCAAGGATTGGATATTCGCTTCGGTAAAACTTTGGTATTTGCCTTTTAAGCTATCGGGGAAGTCCACATAGCGAATCAGGCCGTCTTTCACCAACTCTTCTAAGCTCAATTCTTCCAAGCCATCATTCAAGCGACAAGCATTAACCGTAGCAGCGGCCAATTCATTAAAAGTTTGGCTGCGACCAGTGCCCAGATTAAAAATACCTGATAATTCTGGGTTATCAAAGAAGAACATATTAACCTTCACCACGTCTTCTACGCTAACAAAGTCACGGCGCTGCTCACCATTGCCATAACCAGCATATTCACCAAACAACTCCACATAACCACGCTCACGGTACTGGTTAAAATGGTGAAAAGGCACGGAAGCCATACGACCTTTGTGCTGTTCATGGTGGCCATACACATTAAAATAGCGAAAGCCTGCAACTGGAGCGCGTAAGCCTTCTTCCATGCGGCGACGCAAAATTTGGTCAAACAAGAATTTTGAATAGCCATAAACATTCAATGGGCCTTCTAACTCTCGTTTTTCTTCAAAAATTTCACCTTTGCCATACACCGCGGCACTGGAAGCATAGTAAAAGGCAATACGCTGATCTTGGCACCAGTCCAATAAATCCAAAGTGTATTGGTAGTTATTGCTCATCATGTACACACCATCATGGTTCATGGTGTCTGAACAAGCACCTTCATGAAAAACCGCTTCAATCTGACCAAATGGCAATTGGTGGCTATTCACCAACTCAATAAATTCATGCTTGTCCATGTAGTGTTCAATATCGGCACCCACCAAGTTTTTGAATTTATCACCGCTTTTTAAATTGTCCACCGCAATAATATCGGTAATGCCTCGCTCATTTAACGCGGCCACAATATTGCTACCAATAAAACCCGCTGCGCCAGTTACCACAATACTCATTGTTTTTTCCTTAACTGTGCGTTTACGCACCCAATAATTCTGCTTGTGTACACACTGCTGTGCCCAATTTAGCCACGACGATTCCTGCTGCCACATTGGCCAAAGTCATGGCTTGCTCAACTTCTAAACCAGCTGCCAAACTCAGTGCCATGCTGGCGATAACCGTATCCCCCGCCCCAGAGACATCAAATACTTCCTGTGCATGGGTGGCTTGGTGGTGCACATAATCTTGTTCAAACAAGCTCATGCCTTCCTCACTTCGGGTCAATAACACCGCTTCTAAATGCAATTTTTGGCGTAAGCGCTCGGCTTTTTGAATCAATTCAGCCTCATTTTGCCAACTGCCCACCACTTGCTTTAACTCCGAGCGATTGGGCGTAATCATGGTTGCGCCCTCGTATTTTTGGTAATCATCGCCTTTGGGGTCAACCAAAACCATTTTATTGGCAGCACGAGCCAAATCAATCATTTGTTGCACATGACGCAATGAGCCTTTGCCATAATCAGACAACACAATCACATCATAGTCTTGCAAGAGCACTTTAAAACGCTCAACCAAAGCTTGCAAGGCATCGCTTTGGGGATAATCTTCAAAATCCAAACGAATCAATTGCTGATTACGGGCAACAACACGCAGTTTAATCGTGGTGGCCACACTGTTATCAATCACACTATTGTAATCAACACCTTGTTCTCTCATCATCTCTTCTAAGCACGTTGCTGCTTCATCTTGACCTGTGATGGTCAAGATGCCTGCTTGCCCCCCCAAACTGGCAATATTGCGTGCCACATTGGCGGCTCCACCTGCCCTTTGGTCAATTTTTTCAATTTTGGCAACAGGCACAGGTGCTTCAGGTGAAATCCGATGGGTATCACCAAACCAATAACGATCCAACATTACATCACCGACCACCAAAACTTTGGCAGTGGCCAATTTGGCCACCAACTCGTCTTGGCCAATGTTCATTTTTTGCAATAGTGTCATGTTGATTCCTATTGATTTATGCGCCAGTCGCCAATTGCAATGCCACATGATTCACATCTTGCAAAATAGCAATTGGGTCTTGGGCTTGGGTAATGGGGCGACCCATTACCAAGTAATCAGAACCTGCACTTAAGGCTTCTTGTGGTGTCATGATACGGCGTTGATCATCGGCAATGGCATGACTTAGGCGAATACCAGGAGTCACCAAGACAAAGTCTTGCCCCATATTGGCTTTTAAACTCACCACTTCGTGTGCCGAACACACCACACCATCCATGCCAGAACTTTTGGCCAATCCAGCCAAAGACAAAACTTGTTCTTCTACCGTTTTGGTAATGCCCAATTCCGTTAAATCGCTTTGTTCCATACTGGTTAAAACAGTCACAGCGATTAACAATGGCTTATTGCTTTCATTGGCCACAGCTTCTACTGCTGCTTCCATCATGCGTCGACCACCACAAGCATGCATGTCCACCATCCACACACCCATTTGTGCGGCCACTTTACAAGCTTGTGCCACGGTATTGGGAATGTCATGGTATTTCAAATCCAAGAATACTTTAAAGCCTTGGGCAATCAGTTTTTCAACCAAGTTGCGACCCGTTGAAGTAAACAACTCTTTGCCAATTTTTAATTGACACATACTGGGGTCTAAAGTGCGCACAAACGCCAAAGTTTCTTCTGCACTTGGATAATCCAAGGCCACAATCACAGGGGTGCGGTTATTGTTCGTTTGATTAAATGATGACATTAGCGGATTCAATTTAGACCTCAATTTTATTGGGAGTGAATGTTTCCCATTTATTACATGCTGGACAATGCCAGAAAAAAACTTGTGACTTAAAGTGGCAATGGCGACAACGGTATACCAAGGCTTTTTGGGCATAACGGCCCACAACTTGGCGCATCATGTCAGCATCAGCTCGCCATGCTGGATTCAAATCGGACATGCGCAAACCCAATAGGCGAAACGTGCCTTTTAAATCAGGTTTCATGCGCACCAAATCCAATACCAATTCAGTCGCCCCTTCTTCGCCTTGCAATAACAAGGCTTTCTCATAGATGACGTCAATTAAATCCAACTGTGGGAAGGTTTTGACATAGCCGACCAATACCGCCAAACCCTCACTTGCCTTGCCCAACCCATCATAAGCATCGTATAAACGCTCGCCCACCATGCTCAAATAAACATGGTTTTGCTTTTCAATGGCGCTATACGCTTCGATGGCCTCGGCATGGTCTTTATTTTGCATGTACACATCACCCAAAATCATGTTGGCGCGTGTGCATTTTCGATTGGCAATCAAGGCATGGTGCACAAAGCTGCGAGCACCATCAAAATCAGACTGAAACAAAGCCGTTTGTGCCAATTCACAATAAAATTGTGCAATTTCAAACTGATACGTTTGCTCGTCATGACTTAAACGACTGGCTGTGGCAATGGCTTTTTCCCAATCACGGTCTTGTTGGTAGATATTCAACAATTCTTCACGGGCTTTTTTACCTGAATTGCCTTGGTCCAATTCTTGAAACAAGGCTTCAGCACGGTCAACCAAACCAGCACTTTGAAAGTCCTGTCCCAATTCAAACAAGACATCGTCACGCTTTTCACCCACCAAATCAGGTGAAGCCAACAGCGTTTGGTGCAAGCGAATGGCTTTGTCATTTTCGCCACGTTGCCGATACAATTTGCCCAAAGTTAAATGCAATTCATACGATTGTGGCTCTTGGCGCAATACTTCACTCAACGCTTCTGCTGCCACATCAGTTTTTCGATCAACCAATGCCGCCAAGCTTTTGTAAAAGCCTGTGGGCACAGTTTTGGCTTGTTTTAAGACGGTGCGCATATCCACACGGGCAGCAAACCAGCCCATGGCAAAAAATACGGGCAACAATGCCAGTGGCACTAACCACCACCAAAAATCGGTTTCCATCATACCGTTTTCAATACTTTCTCTTGATTATTAAGGATGAAGCGGCGGCATATTGGCTGCTTTGTCATCTTCTTCTGTTGTTTCAGTGCCTTTGGTTGCCAATTCCAACTCTTGTTGGCTGATTTTTGCATTTTTGCTTAATTCACGACGCAAACGAATGGTTTCATTGCGCAAAGTCATGATTCGGCCCAACATGGCAAAAATACCAAATACCGTGCCCACAACAAAGAAGATTAGCAAAAAGACAATCAAAGGCCATTTTACTGGCTGACCAAATACACTATTGAAGTCGACAATTTGGGTGTTTTTGATGGCAATCACCAGCAATGCCAAAAGAATGGCTAGTTTGATGAGACGATAAATGTATTTCATGCCCAATACCCTTTTCTTTTCAATTTTTCAGTTCGCCATAGTTTAGCCCAAAAGTGCCAAAATGGGTATGCAAAAGCCACGAAAAATCGCATTTATCGCTGCAATATTGCCCAAATAACAGAGCAAACAACGCACTTATTTGCACAACTTTGTCATGATTTAAGCCATTGAGAACCCACATGGATTGACGCCACGGGGTTATTTCAGGCACATTAAAACCCAATACGCAACTAATCACCATGCAAAATCAATATAAAGGAGTCAGTCCATGTCAATGGCAGATAAAGATGGTTGGATTTGGTATAACGGTAAATTGGTGGATTGGCGCAGTGCCAACACCCATGTATTAACCCATACATTGCATTATGGTATGGGGGTTTTTGAAGGCGTACGTGCTTATGAAACCGAAAAAGGCCCGGCTATTTTTCGCTTAGTCGACCACACCAATCGTTTGTTTCGCTCAGCTAAAATTGTGGGGATGCCGCTACCATTTAGCCAAGATGAGCTCAATCAAGCCCATGCCGATGTGGTAAGAGAAAACCAATTGCAATCGTGTTATTTTCGCCCCATGGCATTTTATGGCTCTAAAAAACTGGGTGTTGCGCCTGACCCAACAGATGTCAATGTGATTGTGGCAGCTTGGTCTTGGGGTGCCTATTTAGGCGAAGAAGGTATGCAAAAAGGCATCCGTGTCAAAATCAGCTCATTTAGCCGCCACCATGTCAATGTCACCATGGTCAAAGCCAAAGCCAATGGTAATTACATGAACTCCATCATGGCCAATACCGAAGCGACTCGTGACGGTTACGACGAAGCCATCTTACTGGATACCGATGGCTATGTGGCAGAGGGCTCTGGTGAAAATATTTTCATGGTTCGAGACGGTGTTATTTACACGCCTGATTTAACCGTGGCACTAGAAGGCATTACCCGAGACACCATTATCACCTTGGCGCGTGATCTTGGCATCAAAGTGGTGGAAAAACGCATCACCCGTGATGAGCTTTATTGTGCAGATGAACTATTTTTTACAGGCACCGCTGCTGAGGTTACCCCGATTAGGGAAGTGGA
>JASLDB010000229.1 GCA_030151665.1 Neisseriaceae bacterium | reverse complement strand
TTTAGTGCATTGACATTGCCTTTGAGATAATCATCCCAAGGTGACGGTGTGATTAGTGTTTGTTCGTATGCTGCGATCGCTGTTGTAATTTGATCAAAACTAATGTCTTGGGCATCGGGGAATGCAGCAGCAAACTCGGTAACATAAGTAGGAATAGATTTAATGATGGTGACGGCAGCATCTTCATTGGGCAAACCCATTTCAACAGGATTTAATAATGGACCACCAGCTTGTTCTTTTAAATCTTTGGCGCGTCCATCCCAAAACTGACTGGCTTGCAATGCAGCATTGAATACTGTTGGTGAGTTGCGACCACCCAAGGCGAATTCGCTACCTGGGCTTAAAGGCAGATTGTCTACACCTGCACTGGCGATATTGTGGCAAGAATTACAGCTTTGATTGCCATTTTTAGATAGGCGAGTATCAAAATACAGCTTTTGTCCTAGGGAAATTTGGGCATCAGTAACAGGATGTTTTTGATTAATTTCATCTTGACTAGGCAAGGGTTTAAAAACAGATTGTGCCATGGATAAAAGGCTGCTATCAGCTTCGCTCATGGTGGCTTTTGCTGAGGATGCTGCTTCATTGGTACTGGCTGCTGATTCTGTTTTTTGTGTATTGTCTTGGTTCGAGCAAGCGACAAGTCCAAGTAATAGTCCAGCAATCATCATTTTTTTAGGTAATATAATGGGCATATTGTATCTCCAGTGGTTATCATTAAAATGATAACAATATATTTTTATTCTTCTATGATCTGGGACAGATGGCGATGCTTCATTTATTTATTAATCATGAAATGAATTATTATTATTCCTTGTTGATAATATTTTGGGTGTTTTTAGTCTAAAATGATAAAATACACTATGTTTGTTTATTCATTGATACCAATCGATTATTTGAAAACGCTGCATTATTTTAAGATGGGCGTGAATAATTTGAGCACGTGCTGCTATTGGTTGTTTTTTATCCAAACTCACCAATTAAAAAAAGCCAGTCAAATGACTGGCTTTAGGCTAAATACTATCCAAGATTATGCTTCTGGTTTGGCTTCTTCAGCTGGTTTGTCTAGCAAAGCTTTGATAGACAAACGAATGCGACCACGATCGTCTACTTCTAATGCTTTTACTTTCACTTCTTGGCCTACTTTTAAGTAGTCACTAACATTTTTCACGCGTTCGTGAGCGATTTGGCTAACGTGTACCAAGCCATCTTTGCCAGGAATAACACTCACAATGGCACCAACATTGTTGTCCAAGATTTTCAATACGGTGCCTTCATATACTGCACCCACTTCAACTTCAGCTGTGATTTGTTCGATGCGTTCACGTGCAGCATCGCCAGCTTCTTGTGTGGTGGCAGCAATCACGATAGTGCCGTCGTCTTCGATGTTAATTTCGGTACCAGTGTCTTTGATAATGCCACGGATGGTTTCGCCGCCTTTACCAATAACGTCACGGATTTTATCTTGGTTAATTTTCATGGTGAATAGACGAGGAGCGTGTGTAGATAGCTCTTGTGGGCCATCAACAGCAACTTTCATCAAATTCAAAATGTGCATACGACCTTCTTTGGCTTGTTCTAAAGCCACTTGCATGATTTCTTTGGTAATGCCTTGGATTTTAATGTCCATTTGCAATGCTGTCACGCCTTCAGCAGTACCCGCTACTTTAAAGTCCATGTCACCTAGGTGGTCTTCATCACCTAAAATGTCAGTTAGAACGGCAAATTTGTTGCCTTCTAAAATCAAGCCCATGGCGATACCCGCAACTTGTGCTTTTAATGGTACGCCAGCAGACAATAGTGATAAGCAACCACCACATACAGAAGCCATAGAAGACGAACCATTTGACTCGGTAATTTCTGACACAACACGCATGGTGTAGCTGAAATCTTCAGGTTCAGGCAATACAGCAATCAAAGCACGTTTAGCTAAGCGACCATGACCGATTTCGCGGCGTTTAGGAACACCCATGCGACCGACTTCACCTGTTGAGTAGGGAGGGAAGTTGTAGTGCATGATAAAGCGGTCAGTGTATTCACCACTTAAAGCATCGATAATTTGCTCATCACGCTGTGTGCCCAAAGTGGCCGTTGCCAAAGCTTGGGTTTCGCCACGGGTGAACAAGGCTGAACCATGTGTGCGTGGCAATACAGAAGTTTGAATGTTAATTGGGCGAACGGTGCGTGTGTCACGACCATCGATACGGGGTTGACCTTCTAAAATTTGGGTACGAACCACAGTGGCTTCCAAATCTTTAAATAAAGACTTGATTTGGTTGGCAGCCAAAGTATCGGTTTCTTCTGTGATTAAAGCGGCTTCAACAGCGGCCCAAGCTTCGTTTAATTTGGTGGTGCGTGCTTGTTTTTCACGAATTTTGAATGCTTCACGCACTGCTTCACCAGCAATTTCAGCAACTTTATCAGTTAATTCTTGGTTTACTTCAGCAGCAGACCATTCCCAAACAGCAGGGTTAACTTCTTGAGCCAATTCGTTAATGGCATTAATAACCGTTTGTAATTGTTCATGACCATAAACAACCGCACCAAGCATAACCGCTTCGCTCAATTCTTTGGCTTCTGATTCAACCATCAATACGGCTTTATTGGTACCTGCAACAACCAAGTCCAATTGTGTATCTTGCAATTGTGTTTTGCTTGGGTTAAGAATGTATTGACCATCAATATAACCTACGCGCGCAGCACCAATGGG
>JASLDB010000274.1 GCA_030151665.1 Neisseriaceae bacterium | reverse complement strand
AAATCTAAATAAAAAATGGGGCTTTAGCCCCATTTATATACATACTTGCACCCCATGCAAGGCTTTTGAATATATTTAATTTAAATTCAATGCGTTAGCTTCTTGCTTATTTAGCTAATACAGTCAATTACAATGCATTACAGCCTATTAAATCTTGGTGCTGGCACCATGGTGACACCAGTATGGCACCATGATCTAAAACTTATTTAGGTCAATTTTATTGTAAAAAATCAAGACAAATAATCGATATTAAATATCTAATTAATCATCTAGAAGCCAAGATATACCCCAAAGTACCGCAGCCCCAATGGCAAGTGGCGCAGCAGCAACGGCTACAACAGGAGCAGCTACTACCCCAGTTGCTACTGATGCAACTGAAGCAACTGACGCCACAGATGACAATGTGCTTGCACCAGCTGCCAATTGACTACCTGTTGATGCTAGCGAGGATAATTGATTACTCGTAGAAGCAAATTGAGTTAATTTTGCAAGATTTGAACTTGTTGAGGCTAGTCCACTTATTGTACTTGCTACATTTTTATTTGCCACAATCTGTCGAATAAGCTGCGATTCATTAGCAGTAGCTGTCCTTGATAAAATTCCCAACGTATTTTGATTTAGCGCACCTCTATTTGGCATTATCAATGAAGCCTGATTATTCCTTAGCTCTGTTATTAATATTTTTTGAACTCGAGGATCTTGTGGACCATACTGTTCGAGTAGTCTTTTTATATATTCCGACTCTTTTAATTCATTACTAATCGCCTCAGTAATACGCTCGACCTGCCGGCTACGACGTAGCCCAGTCACACACCATGTAGCAAAATGCTCACAATTATTAAAAATTAAATTATAGTCATCTTCACCAATGCGACTAGATGCTCTAGCGACAATATTTTCACGACTATATCTAAATAGGCCTGCAAAGCCTGCCAAGTTATAGCTTCGTACATATGTAAGATTGTCTGACATAAAACCGTCTAAACTAGTTTTATCCACGGCATCTTTTGTGAAGCCTTCAGAAAACCCTAGATAATGAATAACCTCACCATTTCCAACATAAATCCCATGGTGTGTATATCCTTTTCTCAGGCTGACTAAATGGTCGCCAATTTCTAAATCACCAAGCATAATAACCCTTCAATAAGAAGTAATAGAAACGATATTATCTTAGTATATTATAGATAGCCGTTAAAAAACCTTATCTTTTTTCTGCTGTGGCTGCCAAGTTTGGATTAAATATGTCCTAGCTGTATCAAAGCAATTTTGCAAAAAGGAATGTCGGGCTTTTGCGTCACTGCCAGTTTGCAAGATTAATGTTTCTCGCAGCGGGTGGTGGCTGGAAATTAAGTATTCATTGCGCTGTGACAATCGCCCTAGCAACTCAATGGATGGCACCTTGGCAAACTTACCGTCAACGCCCCTATTGCAGCATTGGCATGACAATACCAGATTCCACACACCATCTAAATTGGCCTGCGGTAAAAATTCTTTTAGTGTACGGGCAAAGAAGTGATCTACGTCGGCAAGGTTTTCTGAGCCGGGCACGATATCAATATCATCATAGCAATAGAAGCACTGCCCTTTTTGGTAGCCATTCAAGGCCTCTCTAGAGCTTGTGATGGACGTGCGGCGATTATTGGTAAAAGAGTATAGCAACTCCCCCTCAATATCGTGGTGAACGGCCACAAGGCTTTTGGATACTTCTAATTCCCATGCTGTTTCCACCAAGCGCCAGCGAGATTCTGTTTACAGTAATAATGCCTTACTTTGCTCTGATTCAATCAGGCGAGAAAAATCATCGGTAATCGTGATGCCCTGGCGTTTATTTTTAACGAAAAACTGCAGGGGGATGTTTTCTTGATTGACGCGGTGAAAAGCATCCAAGACATTGTTGAAGCCCAATTTAACCGTTGTTTGAATCAGCGCATCAAGGCCCAATTGGTTTTGATTGTAAGAGCGGCATGCTTCCAAAAACTTGCTAGAACCATTGGTGCCTTGTTTGTCCGCTATTTTTAAATGCTCGCACAAATTGAGTGCAAAAGGCTTGGCCAAATCCTGTAAGCTGATTTCTGTTTGTGGGGCATTTTGGCAATGCGATAATAATGTTTTGGCCAAAGCAAATTTATAAGATGCTGAGTTTTTACCAAATAATATTACCGCCCGCCATTGGTTTTCGTGGGATGGCGTGTTTTCAATAAATTCTGATATTTTAGACATGGGATTCGATTAAAAAAGAATATGCCCATCATGTTATCAAAAAGTCTATACAGCTATCACCTGATTTTAATGCCCTTGTATATAAGTTATGATTACATCATTATTTTTTTGGACGAAATCAAAGCTAACACCCATAGCCTCATCCTCGTAATTAGAGCTAAAGTTATTTTTATCTATCCAGGTATGTTTTACCTCTATATACTTGCCTATTTTTTTCTTAGTGCTCTTGTTGGGTATGGATTTAGGTACAGTCTTATCAGGAAATTGATTATTTAACTCCTCAAGATAAAACTGATAAGCTTCTGCAATATTAGTATTTTTTAATCGGCAATCATTTTTCACATATGAAGTATCGCTATCATTACTTAAACGACAAGAGAGTCGTGATTTTGGTGTAGAGCACGCATAAAGCTTCATCTTAAACGGCTTATTTTTTTGCTTACCCGAGAAGGTAAAAACAGTTCCATCACCAATCATATCCATAAACATATATGGTTGCTTTGAAATAGTTGTTTCAAACCCAGTTAGATGGTACCCACCACCATCCTTTTTATGAATCACATATCGGATTGCACTAATCGCATCATTTTCACCAATGGGAGCAAAAAAACCTTCCATATCATCAAATTTTGCATCAGGAACCCCTAATAAATCCCCTGGTGCACCATTGTTATTTCGGCACAATGGACTTGCAAACCATTTTTCTCCATAATTTGCAAAAAAAGCATCTGAATCATCATCACTCTTAATGCTCTTTGGTTTTACTCCACCAAAAGGTATTTTATTTAATGATGTGGCCACCATCTCATCAAAACGCCTAGCTTGTTCATAAACTTC
>JASLDB010000196.1 GCA_030151665.1 Neisseriaceae bacterium | reverse complement strand
CAGACGTGGTTTTGGCTTTGGGTGCGCGATTTGATGACCGTGTGATTTCTGTTCCCAGCAAATTTCTAAATACACCGAAAAAGATCATTCATGTTGATGTGGATCCATCAAGTATCGCCAAGCGCGTAAAAGTGGATATTCCTATCGTGGGTGATGTGAAATTAGTTTTGCAAGAAATGGTGGGTTTGTGGCAAGAAAAATCATTGCAAATGCAAACCGCTAGCTTGGAAAAATGGTGGAAAAACATTGAATCATGGCGTTCTCGTTTGTCGATGTGGTTTGAAAACGACAGTGAGATTATCAAGCCACAATATGTGGTACAAACATTGGCCAAAGTGACTGGTAACCATGCCTTGGTAACATCCGATGTGGGTCAACACCAAATGTTTGCTGCCCAGTATTATCCATTTGAACACCCACGACAGTGGTTGAATTCAGGTGGCTTGGGCACGATGGGTGTGGGTTTGCCTTATGCAATGGGGGCTAAACTAGCCAATCCAGAGCGTGATGTGGCTTGTATTACGGGTGAAGGGTCAATTCAGATGAATATTCAAGAATTGTCGACTTGCTACCAATACAAACTGCCTGTCAAAGTGGTTAACTTGAATAATGGTTATTTAGGGATGGTAAGACAGTGGCAAGAATTTTATTACCAAGACCGTTATTCAGAATCGTATATGGATTCATTGCCTGATTTTGTTAAATTGGCAGAAGCGTATGGTCACGTGGGCATGCGCATCGAAAAAACGGCTGATGTTGAGCCAGCACTTCGTGAAGCGTTCGCCATGAAAGACCGTTTGGTATTCATGGACTTCATTACCGACAAAACACAAAATGTGTTCCCCATGGTGGGTAATGGCAAAGGTTTGGATGAGATGGTTTTGCCAGCTCACATGCGAGAAACACTGGCTGACTCAGATGTCAACAGTGTAACTGACCGAGAATACGATACACGGAGTGTGCCATGAGACATATTTTATCCATTCTTTTGGAAAACGAAGCAGGCGCTTTAAGCCGCGTAGTGGGTTTGTTTTCTGCCCGAGGTTACAACATTGACTCTTTGTCAGTGTCTGCCACAGAAGATGCGACTTTGTCACGCATGACCTTGTCTACACGGGGGGATGACGAAGTTTTGGAACAAATTACCAAGCAATTGAATAAATTGGTTGAAGTGGTCAAAGTCATTGACTTGAACGACAGTCGATTTGTTGAGCGTGAATTGATGTTAATTAAAATTCGTGCCATTGGTAAAGACCGTGATGAGCTATTGCGCATGACAGAGATTTACCGTGGTCATGTTGTGGACATGACTGACAAGGCTTATACCATTGAGATTACAGGAACATCTGAAAAATTAGATTCCTTTATTGAAGGCATTAGCAAAGGGTTGATTTTGGAAACCGTTCGCACTGGTGCTGCTGGTATTGGTCGTGGTGAGCGTATTTTGCGCATTTAAAGCATGATTTTCGCTGTTTAAGCAAGTGGATCAACAGCCCATTTGACTTGATTAGCAAACCATTTACCCGGGATATTTGAATATTGCCATTGTCATGGTGGTGTTAACTTGTCACTGGTTTATTTTATAACACTTTGTTTTTTAATTATTTTTATTTTTTGAATAGATCAGATTCAAATTTTAATTTTTAGAGGAATGACCATGAAAGTTTTTTACGATAAAGACGCAGACCTATCTTTGATCAAAGGCAAAACCGTTGCCATTATTGGTTACGGCTCACAAGGCCATGCTCATGCTGCCAACCTTAAAGATTCAGGTGTGAATGTTATCGTTGGTTTACGCCAAACAGGTGCATCTTGGAAAAAAGCAGTGGCTGCTGGCCATGACGTTCGTGAAGTAGCAGAAGCAACCAAAGCTGCTGACGTGGTAATGATTTTGTTACCAGACGAAAATCAACCTGCTGTATACAAAAATGACATTGAAGCCAACTTGAAAGCAGGCGCTGTATTGGCTTTTGCTCATGGTTTTAACGTACATTACAACCAAATCGTTCCTCGTGATGACATTGACGTGGTAATGGTTGCGCCTAAAGGCCCTGGCCATACTGTTCGCAGCGAATACAAAAAAGGTGGTGGTGTACCAACACTCATCGCGGTTTACCAAGATAAATCTGGCAAAGCACGTGATGTGGCGTTGTCTTATGCTGCAGCCAATGGTGGCACCAAAGGTGGCGTGATTGAAACCAACTTTCGTGAAGAAACCGAAACAGACTTATTCGGTGAACAAGCTGTATTGTGTGGTGGTGCAGTAGAATTGGTTAAAGCAGGTTTTGAAACCTTGACTGAAGCGGGTTACGCGCCAGAAATGGCTTATTTTGAGTGCTTGCATGAATTGAAATTGATTGTTGATTTGATGTACGAAGGCGGCATTGCCAACATGAACTACTCAATCTCAAACAATGCTGAGTATGGCGAATACGTAACAGGCCCAGAAGTGGTAACGTCTGCAACCAAAGAAGCCATGAAAAAAGCTTTGTATCGCATTCAATCAGGTGAATACGCTAAAATGTTCATCCAAGAAGGCAATACCAACTACCCATCAATGACTGCTCGTCGTCGCATGAATGCAGAACACCCAATTGAAGTAGTCGGTAACCAATTGCGTGCCATGATGCCATGGATTGCACAAAACAAATTGGTTGACCAAGACAAAAACTAATGGTTAAAGATACACCAATCATTAAAACCCAGCTTAGGCTGGGTTTTTTGCGACCGAATCCATCGGATGGTAACCTTATCACATGCGGTGAATCAGCAAGTAGATAGATGGCCAGTTTATGATATAGTGTATATGATTAGTTATTTATCATTTTTTGGTGGGTTATGAATCTTAATCCGATAGCGGTTATTTTACTTGCTTCATGTTTGGTTTTAATCTGTGTCATGGGTGTTTTTTATCGTATTGAGAACAAAATGTCAGGTTCTTTTGGTATGCGTAGGCACAACCATTTTGGTTTGTTACAGCAAATTGAGGTTTGCTATTATATTTTGGGTGTGTATACAACGAAGCAAATCAAATTATTGCGATTGATGCGATTTTTAATTTTAGTGATTATTGTCTATGGTGCACGACTACTGTTTAAGTATGGGCCTGAGATCATGGCAAAATTGGGTCAGTGATATTGATCCATGAAAAGACATGTGCCCAAACACTGCCTTTGTTCATTATTTAATTGATTCTTTTCTGAGAAATGCTGAGTGAACTGATGATTCAATTGGATGCATAAATGATAAATGGATTATTTTTGTTTAATTAAATCGCGAATAACAAAGCGATTTGGGTGCAATGCGCAACGCAAAGCGTCTCCTAAAATGGGTGGTTCTCCCAATGCTTCTGCGACCAAACCTTCTGCACAAATGGGTGCAGTTGCTAAACCTCGGGTGCCATGTGCTGTATTGATATAGAGATTATCTTGCCAAGAACAAGGGGTATTAATGTGATAGTTTTTATCCAAGCGCAAGGCTTGATAATCTTGTTGCATCTGATTAAAGTTTCCAATGGCACCGACAATGGGCAAGTGGTCGCTGGCATCGCAACGAATAGCAGCATGACCAGCTGTAACATGACGCAATCCAGAAGCCAATAATGGGTTTAATGCTTGTAGGGCAGTCATGTTTTCACGTTGTTCTTTCTCACGCCAATCGGTTTGTTTATCATGAAAAACAAAACTCGCCCCAAAGCAATGTTGCCCTTGCCATGCCGGTGAAATATAACTTTTGCCACTTAAGGCTACTTTCAATGCTTGGCTAATGGGGCTGACCGCTGCCAAATCGGTTTGGCCACGGATTAAATTAAAATGCAGAGATTCCAATATTGGTAAAGTAACACTTTTATCGCCCATACACAAAAAAACATGGCTAGCTTGCCAAGAGCGTATTGGGGTTTGAATCTGCCAGAGTTTATTTTTCTGTGTTAATGAGAGCAATGGGCTATTGGTGTGGACAGTAATATTGGGGTGTGCCAGCAAAGATTGCACCCATGTTTTGGGATTGAGCCAAGCACCTTTTGGCCAGAATAAACCACTGCTTTTAATGGCAATGCCCGCTAACTCACTGGCCTTTTGGGCATCAACCCCTGTAAACCAAGGGTGGTTGGACTTTGCCAATAAAGCATTCCGTTTTTGTTCTTGCTCATCAAAATCCAAATGCAATACACCACATTCTTGCCAAGCATCTTGCTTGGGCAATTGACTGTGTAATAGGCGCAAAGAATAGCCATAACCTGCTAGTAAGAGCTGTGTTTGGGTGGTGAAGTGAGGCGAAATCTTGGCATAAAGTAGCCCTTGTTGATTGCCTGAAGCGGCTTGGGCAATCTGGGGCTTGGCTTCTAATACAGTCACTGGAATGCCTCGTTTTGCCAAGGAAAAAGCCGTGGCTGCACCAGCAATACCAGCACCGATTACAATGGCATTGGTAATGGGTTGATGAGGACTGAGTTGATACCAAGGTTTACTGGCTACAGCATGAGGTACTTGAAGATTGATGGCAGCCTTATAGGGTAAATTGGGTAAGTCTTGGCAAAATGCAGTGGGGTAAAGGTGGAAATACCACCATTGACCTGTGGCTGTTTGGTGTGCGCAATATTCAGGCACCAAATAACAAAAATAGGAAGATTGTGCAAGAAGATATGATAATGGTGATTGCACAATACCGGGCAATAGGGCGACATCCAGTGTCTCTATCGACAAATCAATCAAATAAAGATGTTGGTCTTGTTTGCAATCTATCTGCATGGCCATGTGTTGCCATGCTAGAACATCATTGCCTTGTAAAATCCAGGTTTGCATTATTCAGGTTTAATCGCGGGCAAGGATTGGATCAATTGCCATTGTTGGTATAAAGCATTGCGTACAGCATCTTGCTTTTGTTCAGCATTGTATAAGCCATTGGTTAATGCCGTGTAATCAAGAGTTATCACAGGGTTGCTTAGGCTACCATTGATGCGCATAGGCAAGTTTAACCGTTGGTTGGGTTTGTCTGCTAGCAAAAGGCGATAGTCAATTTTGCCATCTAATAATTGCGTTTGGCCTTTGCCTGTTACATTAAGATTGTCTGATAATAGTTGGAATAAGTGGTTTTTGGCCATGCCATCTTGTAGCTTCATTTGCGATTGAAAAGCAGTAAAGGCGGTAGATCGATCTGTATTGAATTTCTTAATTTGCAATGACTGCTCGTTGTTGTCACGCGCATTTTGTAGTAATTGGTTAAAGTCAATGCCGTGCAACTTGCCTTTTTGTACTGAGAGCCTCATTTCACCATTCAGTGAAGAGCGCAAAGCTGCCCAATCATTACCACTGGCTTCGCCTTTTAAATAGGCAGTGCCTTTGCCTTCTAAGTTGGCATAATGACCAAAAGTTTGCAGCCACTGCTGAATATTGATATTTTGGAAAGTTTGTTCAATGGCAAATTTTGGGGGTAAGGCATTTTGAGCACTTAATGAACCAAACATTTGACCACCATATAAATTGGCTTGTAGGTTTTTCCAAGTAAAGCCAGATTGATTGGCTGTGAAGTCAGTGGAGAACTGTTGAAACTGCCAATTGAGCGCTTTAAAGTCATCAATTTGAATGTGACCAATAACCGTGAGGTTATTGAGGTAATTGAGTAATTGTAAATTATCTTTGTTTAACACCAAATTGACACGGTTAAGATTATCATTGGTCGCATTGTCTAGCTTGGGTAGATACGGACTAATATCCCATTTGCCCATGGTCGCTTGTATGGTTAACTGCTTATTGTTTTGGTAATCAGCAGAAAATGTTACAGGAGTGTCATCTAATTGCCCTTGCCATGAGGCTTGCCATGCACCACCAATGGTGCCTTGACTTTGCCCTTGTCCATTGCTCACAAAGCGGGTTTGTCCTTCTCCAACGGTTTGGCGAGTTTCTAATGCTGTGGCCGATACTTGGTATTGACCATTGAGGGCAATATTTAAGGTGCTTTTGTTATTGACTATGGTGGTGGTATTGGGTGTGGTAATGGTGGATTGGCTTTTGACTTCATTAATTCGCAATGCCTCATTTTCCCAAATCAGATTTTTGAGCCCAATTGTGGTTGAGATTTTATTTTGCTGAGCTTGTAATACACCATTGCCTTGAATACTTGGGATGTTGAATATTTGCCCTTGCCATGATGCCTGATCTGCAGACAAATTGACTGCAAATTTTTCAGGGGTATCACTATTCATTGACAAGACCAGTTTGTTTAATGACCCTGTGGATGAGCTAATATCAATGACAGCATTACTGGTTAACTGTATGCTACTGGGCCCAATATTGGGCAAGTCAGTTGATAGCTGATTGTGCCAATTGTTTATTTGCCAGTTTTTGCCTACCTTTTGCAATGCACCTGTGCTTTGAAATTGGCTACTGGGTAGGGTACCCAGTTGTGCCATACCACCCAAGGTAAAAATGGGGGATTCATCATTCAAATGATCAAAAGAGGCTTCTAATTGATTAAACTGCAAGGAAAGGTTGTCATTGCTATTGTGCAGTAAAATACTGGCATTGTTTAATTGAAAGGTTTCCAGTTGTGCTTGGGGTTTGCCTTGAAAAAGCCCGATGATATCAGCAATATTCCAGTTGTCATTGTGTTTAAGCAATGTGGCATGTGCATCATCAAGACGAATGCCATCCAAACGAGGCTGGCTTTCAAAAAAGCTAAGCCAAGCAAAATCATAATGCATGGCACCGATTTTCATGGCTTTTTTATTGTTGTCATTTGGCTCACTGATGTTGACTGCCCGCAGGGTAAAACCGGGCTTGGGGAACCAGTGGCGACTGATTCGACCATCAAATTGAATACTGCGGTGAGTGGGTGCCAATGTTTTGTTAATTTCTTGGGTAATCTCATTGGCATTGAATAGCCACAATAGTAAAAATTGCATCAAGGCAACCACAACCAATAATGTGCCTAAGCCCAATACCAGCATTCTTAACCAGAAATATTTACAAAATAATAGCTTAACCATCGTTTATGTTGCCGCTCGTTGTCGATGCCGAATCACTATGCGGCATGTATGTTTTATGCATAAATTTGGTGTTAAGGATAACATGTATAGATCAATCCGTGCCAGTGTTTTACAAATTTTATGAACTATAAAGGCGATAAGGCATGCGAATACTGACTTGGTAGCGATTGCCAAGTCGATGATGGGTGAGTTTGGCATCTTGATCATACAATAAAAATAACCGTTCACGAATATTCTTCATGGCCATTTGATTGCCTTTGCGCTTGTGTGTGGATGCTTCTAAATCAAAAACGGGATTTTCAATGCGCAAATACAGCCACGCATTTTTGCGGATAATATTGACTTGTATGGTACCAGGACGATGGTAAGGTTCAATGCCATGGTAAACGGCATTTTCTAATAGTGGCTGTAAGAGTAAATGGGGGATTTCGGTGTTTGGTGGTGCTTTAATTAACCAAGAAACATTTAACCGCTCTTCACCCATGCGGATTTTTTCAATAGCAAGGTAATCTTCTCCTAATTGCAATTCTTCTTTGAGACTACTGCGCAATAATTGATCTTTTAACTGGGCACGGAAAAGTTCGGACAGATTTTCCAAAACCATTTCAGCATCATCTGGTCGTGTGGCAACCAAACTAATGGCAGCATTAAGACTATTAAATAAAAAGTGTGGGCGAATACGGGCAGTCAATGCTGCCAATTGGGCTTCGGACACTGCAGGCGATAAAGCACGTTGCCAGAGTGAAAAATAATGCATCCATGCCAGTACAAATATGGACACCCCAATCAAATGCTGTAACAAATGGTATTGGCCAGTGTTGATGGCTTGCTGTGTCAATAACACCGTTGAAACGGTGATAAACCAAACCAAAAAGACAGGCTTTTCATTTTTGTGTATGAATTGATTGCTAAAAGCCAAGAGCATGGTGGCGAAAAGCGTTGCAGGGGCAACCCACAATGCCAGCTGTAAAAATGCTTGGAGATAATTCCAGCTATTTTCGTGCATGGATAATAATGGCCAAAATAGCATAAAAAACAAAACACTAGTGTATATTTTGATCATAATCCCTAAGTTTCTAAAGTCAGGGACTGCAAATAATTGAATAGGTTGGCGTATAATGTCCATAAATTTTGCTTTGTACTTAGATCAGATTTGGTCGTTTAACAGGATGACATACTATGCATGATAACAAAACTTGGTCAGGTCGTTTTAATGAACCTGTATCAGAGTTAGTAAAAAAATACACGGGTTCCATTGACTTTGATAAACGATTGGCCAAATGGGATATTCAAGGCTCACTGGCTCACGCCAAAATGCTAAAAGAAGCAGGTGTGTTGACCGATGTTGATTTGGCGGCTATTGAGCAAGGCATGCAAGAGATTCTATCAGAAATTGCAGCAGGACAAATCGAATGGTCTTTGGATTTAGAAGATGTTCACATGAATATTGAACGTCGCCTAACCGATAAAATTGGCGATGCAGGCAAACGCTTACACACCGGTCGCAGTCGCAATGACCAAGTCGCCACTGACATCCGTTTGTGGTTGCGTGATGAAATGGTCATTATCATGGATGGCATTCGCGCTTTGCAAAGCTCATTAATCGATTTGGCTGAGACTAATGCTGATGTGGTCATGCCTGGTTTTACCCATTTACAAGTGGCTCAGCCTGTGAGCTTTGGCCACCATATGCTTGCTTACGTGGAAATGTTGGGTCGTGACTTTGAGCGAATGGCTGATTGCCGTAAACGTGTTAACCGCATGCCTTTGGGTGCTGCAGCATTGGCTGGGACAACATTCCCTATCCAACGTGAATTAACAGCACAATTATTGGGCTTTGAAGCCATTTGCCAAAACTCATTGGATGCGGTATCTGACCGAGATTTTGCCATTGAATTCACAGCCGCTGCGAGCTTGGTAATGATTCACTTGTCTCGTTTGAGTGAAGAATTGGTGATGTGGATGAGCCCACGTGTTGGCTTTATTGATATTGCTGATCGCTTCTGCACAGGCTCTAGCATCATGCCACAAAAGAAAAACCCTGATGTGCCAGAATTGGTGCGTGGTAAATCGGGTCGTGTGGTTGGCCATTTAATGGGTTTGATTACCTTAATGAAATCACAACCATTGGCTTATAACAAAGACAATCAAGAAGACAAAGAACCGCTGTTTGACACAGTCGATACGCTAATTGATACCTTACGCATTTACGCTGACATGATGCGAGGTGTTACTGTGAAGCCAGCCGCCATGCGCAGTGCCGTTATGCAAGGCTTTGCCACCGCCACAGATTTGGCCGATTATTTGGTGAAAAAAGGCATGCCATTTAGAGACAGCCATGAAGTGGTTGCATTGGCTGTGCGTGAAGCCGATGGTCGTGGTGTGGATTTGAGTGATTTGAGTATTGCAGATTTGCAAAAATTTAGCGATTTAATCGCCAATGATGTTTACGATGTATTGGTGCCAGAAGGTTCATTACAAGCTCGTAACCACTTGGGTGGTACGGCACCAGAACAAGTGCGTTTACAAGTTAATCGCTGGCGTGAACAAATCGCTAACTAATTGGGTTTGTGGTTTTTAAAGCTGCCTGAAACATCATTTCAGGCAGCTTTTTATTTGAGGAAAAATAAGCAATGAAAAAATATGGCTTCATGTTGGTGAATTCGCTTTTGGCCGCTTTTATGGTGGTGAGCATTTATGCACTGTTACCAGAGTCATTATTGACACCTGTTTATATGCGTGGAAAAAGTTTTTTAGAGGCTGTTTTCAATGGTGTTAGTATGGTTTTGCCTGTCATTATTCTGGTGATGGTGTTAACCATTATTCGCCATCAATATATTGCATTGGGTAAACGTTTATCGTTTGAGGCTTTATTCTTTACGGCTATTATATCTTTTGTCTTATCCCATGCGGGGTTCAATGACAGCCATTTATTGTGGGTCGCTTTGCCTGTGTATGCTTTGTCATGGGGGATGATTGGGTGTATTGGTAAGCAGGGTAAAATTTTCTGATTAATGATGTGCTAAACAGTGTTCCGCAATAAAATGTCAGTGAAAACATGGTTATTGCGGAACGGTTTTGAAAAGTCGGTGATATTCTTTATGTTGACTTCAGTTCATTGGGATAAATTATTTTGATTCTGTGTTGTTGGTGTTGGGCTGATCTTGGCTTACGGCATCAATGCCATCATTTTTGGCTTCTGATTGAGGCTCAAATGATGGAATGTTGTCAAAGTCATTGGCATGATTTGGGTCTTTATCCAAAGCACTGGTATCCAAGCCCAAATTAATGTCTTTATACCAATTAACATTGCGTGTAACAAACATCATCAGACCCAATACCACAAACAATAACAAGCTACCAGACAATAGGGCAAAGTCTTCTGATTGTAAAATCAAGTACAACACGGCATACAAAATGCTTAATAAAATACCCATGGTAACGGCTGGCTTTTTATTTTGTAGAGCAAAGACCGAATACAGGGTGATTAAGCCCACACACATGATGGCAGCAATGGCATATGACATGGCGAAGCCAAAATGTTCTGATAAAGACAACAACAATACATAGAACAAGACCAAAGTGCTACCAATCATAAAATATTGAATGGGGTGGACACGCAAAGACTTTAGAATCTCGGTCACAAAAAAGGCCACAAAGGTCAATACAATGAATAAAACGCCATATTTAACACTGCGGGTATTGAGTTGGTATTCATTAACAGTTTTGACGAAACGCACACCAAAGGCAGATTGATTGGGTTTGGCTAAATCATCAATGTTTTGCAATTTGGTATTGAGATTGTTGGCAAACCATGTGCTGTTCCATGTGGCTTTAAAACCTTGTTGATTAATCTCACGGCTACTCGGTGATAGCTGCTCAGCAAAGTTGGGGTCAGCCCAGTTGGAATTTAAGGTCAATGAACTGCTTTCACCGACAGGCACCATTGCCAAGGATTCTGTGCCTTGAATTTTAAGATTGAATGAGAATTTTTGCGCCGTCTCCCATGCTGCTAAATTGCCTTTCCCTGTGAATGCAATGTGTACACCGTTACTTAAATCTTGAATAGGTGCTTGTTCTGCCACCACGACTGCTTTTTCATCATGTTCATATTCAGAAGGCACTTCTGGGGCCGGAGCGGGTTGAGGGGGTGTTTTGGTGTGTATGCCAGAACCGGCTTGAAATTCAAAGCTCTCTGCCCCCAGTTTTAATGCCGATAGGGTTTGAATCCCACGGGTGTCGCCAACCAATACGGTTAATTTGGGATCCCCCACCACCAATTTATTGAGTTTCTTTAAATGGCTGGTGTCTAAAGCGGGTAAACTGCCGCTGATGTTTAAATCAGATAAGTAAACTTGACCTTGGTAAATCCCCAAACGGCGTGCTTCGACTTTGGCATTGCCTTCAACTTTTAAGTCTTTGGGTAAAATGAGCCATTCTTTGAATTGAATGACTTCTCTTGAGCCAATGACTTTGCCTGCAATCACATTGCCAGCCTCGTCTTTTGCCATGATGTTTTCCATCGTGGTGTATTGGTAAGGAATCACCAATATCGGTCCCAAAATGGTTTGACTATTGCTACTGCTGGCGGCAATTTGGCGAATGACATCGGCTTGGGCATTTTGGCGCTCATTAACCAACGACTGTACCCAAGTTAAACCGAGCAATAGAATAACGACCAAAATAGACAAAATACCCATTTTGCCAGCCAATTTGGCATGACCATCGTGGGTATTATTTGGTGGTGAAGTGGTTTGGTGGTTCATCATGAAGTCCCTTTTTTCAAAAAGCATATTGAATGAAGAATAAATCATGGACATGTGGTGATGATGTGTATTGGTGAAGTTTTGTGAAACTTGTGTGAAAAGCAGGTGAAGTATGTGTTAAGATTTTATAAATAAATGATTTTGTTATTTTTATCAATTGATTATGTTAAAAACAGATAATGCATTTCTTAAACCAGTGGAAATAATAAACGAACTTGGACACCTTTTTGTCTGATGCGATTGCTGACATGTACCTGACCTTGATGCAATTGCATAATGTGTTGCACCAAATTCAAGCCAATGCCACTGCTTTTGGTGCCATTGGGTCTTGATAAGGAATAAAAGCGATCAAAGATTTTATTGAGGGCAAAATCAGGAATGCCTGCGCCTTCATCTGTTATTTCAATGGTGTAATAGCCATTTTTTTGCCATGATTTAACCGCAATCAGTCCATTACCTGGGCTAAATGATATGGCATTGTGAATAATATTTTGCAAAGCCTGTTCCACCCAAAAAACATCAATATTCAATGTACAAGGAGACAATGCCAGTTGCCATTGCAAATGGGATGATGGTTGTTGTAAAGCTTGTATTTGTGCCGATACAAGGGCTTGAATATCACAAGAAACCAGATTCAATTGCGGTGCACGTTCAAGCTTAACCAAAAAGAGCATCCGCTCAATCATTTCTTGCATACGCAAGCTTTGTGTGGTGATGCTATTGGCAAATTGTTGGCGATAGGCGATGGGTAAATCTTCTTGGAGCAATTCAGCCGAGCCTTTAATAGCAGCCAAAGGGCTTTTGAGTTCATGGGTGAGGGAATGGACGTAATCTTCTACATAGGCTTTGCCATCCAATTTGCTGCGCATTTCACCCAAGGCATTGGCCAATACAGTCAATTCGGCCGAGCTGACTTTTGGGGTGGGTAAATTGGCTTGATTGGGTACAGCTTTGGCATAATGAATAAGTGCTTGAATAGAACGATTAAACCACCACACCATTGCCAAGCCCAATAAAAAGGCAATAATGAGTAATAAGATACCTGCTTGAATGATTTTTTTTTCTGCGCGAAAAACAATGGGGTTCATGACCATATTGTCTTGGCTCACTGTAATCGAGCCTTGAATCCGCTTGTCAATATAAATGGGGGCTGCAACATACATTACGGACGTGCTTGGATCGTTGGGATCAGATCGTGTACTGCGGGCACCATATTTACCGCGCAAGGTAAGATAGACGTCATTCCAGCGAGAGTAATTTTGTCCAAGGGCTTTGTTACTGGAATCAAAAATAACAATACCATTGGCATTGGTCACATATACACGGTAATCCACTTCTTGAAATGGCGTTTTTTGTATCTGTTGGCGGTTGGCAGAGCGGAACATTTTGGATAATTGCCCTTGAGCAATATTGTCTTCTTCCATGTCTTGTTTGGCTGTTTGTGCCAGTAAATTGGCAGTGGTAATCAAGGTCTGTTCGGTGGCTTGGCGAACGCTGGGTTTGATTTCGCTGACAAAAACATCCAATACAAAATAACCAATTAAGGCCAAAACAATAAAATACATCAAAAAAAAACGAATGCTTAGGCGCATGGTTCACATCGCAAACTATAGCCTAGACCACGATGGGTACGGATAACTTCTGTGTTTTCATCAATCA
>JASLDB010000179.1 GCA_030151665.1 Neisseriaceae bacterium | reverse complement strand
CCAATGCATTAACCCTTGGTAATCAATAACAGAAAGTTCTTGGATCTCATCCATGTGCTTTTATCCTCAGCAATCATATAAGTACTATTAATGCAGCTATTGTAATGGCTAAGTGTAAACAGATACAAATTACAATGACATATTCATTGTAAAATTTCATTATTACAAATCAATCCATAAACCATAAACACCATCTCCACAACTTTTTTAATCAGTGATAATCTTTTTAATTATTGAGAATACAGAACAGATGAGTACATAATTTTGGACACTTTTATATAGACTGCTATTTTGCTTAGACAGACCATCACCGTGATTGAGAAATTAAACCCATTTAATCGACCATAAAAAATTTAATGTGTGAGCATGTGATAGATAAAAAAAACTGTTAAATGGATGTTTATTCTTAAACTTAAACACACACTACTGCTATCTACTCATCCATTTTGCCCAAATCAGACTGGTTATAAATATGCAAAAAGCATATTCAGATTGCCAAATATTGCACAAACTGTACTATAAGGTACGGTAATATATCATGATTAATGCTTTTACTTGTTGTATATAGATATTAATTATTTTATAATTGGATACATTCTTAAAAGAAGACAACTAGATAACCTGGTTCTTTTAAGAACAAAAAAAAACCCTGCAAAAAAAATCGCAGGGCCACAACACACACATCAAGTGAAATATTATAAGCACAAAGCACAGCAATAAATTTGATTTATATCATTTTTATACTATGTACACTATCAATACTGCTAACTTTAGATGCTTTTAAATAAAAAACACCGTTAAAACAATTTTAACGGTGTTTTTCTTTGGTTTAAGAGATTATTCAGTGGCTTTATCTGCCATGGCAATAATTTTCTCACTGGCTTCATCACGAGAATGATGTCGAATATCGATACCATTGGCCAAATACACCACATGCTCAGTAATATTCAAAGCGTGATCCCCCATTCGTTCAATGGATTTGTACATAAACAAAATATCCATTAAAACACCAATATTACGTGTGTCTTCCATCATAAATGTAATGGATTTGCGCAATTGATTGCTGTATTCCTGATCCAATTGATCATCTGTTTTAGCAATTTCAATAAAGGTGGTCGGATCGACACGGGCAAAAGCATCTAACGATTTTTTCAACATCGTTAACGCCATTTCACACATACGGTTCACATCATACAATTGACCAACATTCACGCGATTGCCATCAATTAATTCATGTGTGTGCAGCGCCACTTTTTTAATTTCATCACCAATTCGCTCTAAATCCGTGATAATTCGCGTAACAGTTAATACCAAGCGCAAATCACTTGCTGCAGGTTGGCGACGAGCTATGATTAATTGACATTCATCATCAATTGATACTTCCATCTGGTCTATTTGTGCATCTTTCACCACAATATTGGGTAAATCTTCACCATCCAATGTTGCTGTTGCATGAATAATGCCCAACAATTGCTTCTCCAGCAAACCACCCATCTTCATTACTTGGGTGCGAACATTTTCTAATTCCATATTGAATTGTGAAGACGTATGCTCAGCCATGGCCATCCTTTTTTATTTAATCAATTAATCATTAATAATGGTGTATATTACGTGTCCAGTGTTTCAGTTTTGTGACTATTTCATGATTGTGACGTTTTTATATCAGCCATAATGGTATCAATATTGTGATCTATCACTTCTTTAACCACATCAGGTAATGATTCGGTCAAACCAGATTGGACTTGTTGTAACAATTGTGCTGTGTATTTTTGCACCTCGGTACGCAATAATCCGGCAATGGCGTTACTTAAATGTGTTTCCAGTTGACTCGATAAACGCGCCACAACCTCTTTTTCATCCAAGCAAACCACCCTTTTTTGACTGGCTAAGGGAGCAATCACTTGTAAATTTACAGCAATTGGCTGATCACTTTCTGGTAAAAATGCTTGATTGTCAGCATATTCAGCTGCATCAACAACTTCCCAAGTATCCGCCTGCTCTGTCAAACCATCATGATTAAACTGCTTATCCTCCTGATCTTCTTCACCTTTTTCT
Source organism: Neisseriaceae bacterium (assembly GCA_030151665.1). Classification (GTDB taxonomy): domain Bacteria; phylum Pseudomonadota; class Gammaproteobacteria; order Burkholderiales; family Neisseriaceae; genus JASLFS01. Next base: position 8,034 of record JASLDB010000179.1, on the reverse strand, counting down.
TTACTATCCACGCATTGAATAAACATTAGGCGCTCAGAATCCACAGCCACAGATTCATTTGTCAATAGAATACAGCCTTGTTCCGCAAACCAATCTTGTTTAAACAAAAATTCGACGTCATCTTGTAACGACTGACTTAAATTATGTTGTTGTTGCCAAGTATTCAAATAGCTTTCGTAAACAGCTTGTTTTTGAGTGGCTTCCAAAGTGAAAGGTTCATTTTCATTTTGCTCAGTTGGCACTGGTCTTTTGGCAAAAATATCAAATACTTCTTCTTCCACCGCAGGCGCGGCAACTGCGGCTTCTGGCAAATGATTTTTTCCAATACGCACAGGTTGTGCTATATCCGTTTGCTCAGTATATCTGGGAGCTGTAACCGCTATTGGCTCTTTTGAGCTCACAGGCTGAACCAAATGATTGGCAACTTTGTTTTCTTGTTTGTTTTCTTGGCTACGGTTGATAAAACCAGCAATTGTGGCATTTTGCTTTTTAGGCTCATGGGTCCGCAATTGGCGTAAGCTCTCTAGACGCTCTTCCCATGACAAATCCTCAATGGCATCTGATGCATTGCCTTTATTTAGCACGGACTCGACAGCTGCTGGCTTTATTTTTTTTGCCAAAGATTGTCCGGATGCAGATTCTACTGCTACATTTACTACAGGTTCTGTTGTCGCTTTTGGCTCATCATCTTCTGCAATATAAAAAACCAAGTCATTTTTTGTTGCCATCACTATACCCATTTAATTAGTTAATTTGGTGATTTATTTACCAAGCTTACAATGACCCATATTTTAACCCAATCCCATTCGTTTTTAGGTGATTTTTATAAAATCTATGTTTAATCACAATATTTAAGGGTTAATTTTTGATGGGATTGATGATCCCATGTCATCTTTTATTCACACCGCCATGCCCATTTACTTTAACATCGAAATCCATTTGAATCATCAATAAAATACCAATAGCATGAATGCCGCCATAAAAAAACTGCCTAGTTAACCTAGGCAGTTTTTTATTTATCGCAAACCTTGCAATCTAGCAATGCGATTTTCTAAACTGGGGTGGGTACTCATTAAAGAATCTTTCCCACCACCTGAAATACCCATGGCTGCCATTTCCCGTGGAACACCAGCAGCTTCTTCTGCACCACCAGCGCCACCTAATCTTTGTAAAGCAGCAATCATTTTTGGGGCACCAACCAATTTAGCCGCACCCTCATCAGCACGGTATTCACGCTGACGACTAAAATACATCACAATAAAACTAGCCAAAAAGCCAAATACCAATTGCAATACCAGTGAGACAATCATGTATGTTCCTGTTGCAATTTCACCATTTTCATCATTGCGTGCCACAGCACCTGCAACCAAGCGAGCAAAGAAAACCACAAAGGTATTCACCACACCTTGAATCAAGGTCAAGGTAACCATGTCACCATTGTTAACGTGGGACATTTCATGTGCCAATACCGCCTCTACTTCGTCACGAGTCATGGCGTGCACCAAACCAGTACTAACAGCAACCAATGAATTATTGCGGCTAGGGCCTGTCGCAAACGCATTGGGTTCTGGTGAATCATAAATGGCCACTTCTGGGCATTTTAAACCCAAAGTGCGTGCTTGGTTTTGTACAGTATTCAATAGCCATGCTTCAACTTCATTATTCGGTTGGGTAATCACATGTGCACCCACAGAACGCTTGGCCATCCATTTGGACATCAACAAAGAGAAGAATGAACCGGTAAAACCAATAACCGCAGCGAAGCCCAATAAGCCCAGTGTATTATTAGGGTTACCATTTAACCCCAAAATAGACAAAATAATACTGATCACCAACATAACAGCCAAGTTGGTTGCAATGAATAAAATTATCCGTTTCATGTAATGTGCGTTCCTATGTTTTCGTTATTAAAGGTGTTGCCAATGATTATCGCCAAATAGCCCATATCATCCTGATTGGCTATAGATGGTAGCAGTATAACTTTTTTAAAGATTGGACTGAAAATTTTATATTTTTTAACACTGATAACGACAAAACAGCAGCTTTTAGCTGCTGTTTTGTCGTTTTTCAACCATCCTAGCCACGAATTTGGCCACTGCCCAGTACCACCCATTTTTGACTGGTTAAACCTTTTAAGCCCACTGGTCCTCGTACATGAATTTTATCAGTAGAAATGCCAATCTCAGCACCCAAACCATATTCAAAACCATCAGCAAAACGGGTCGATGCATTCACCATCACACTGGCAGAATCCACTTGGCGCAAAAAGCGTTGGCTTTTGGCATAATCATTGGTGACAATGCTGTCCGTGTGATGACTGCCATAATGATTAATATGCTGCATGGCTTCTTCAATACCTGCCACGACTTTAATCGACAAGACAGGCGCGAGGTATTCGGTTTGCCAGTCTTCCTCAGTTGCCGTCAAAACGCCTTCTCCTAAAATCGCTTTGACAATAGCACATCCTCTAAGCTCAACCTTTTTCTTACCATATTCAATCGCCAAAAGTGGCAACAACTCTTCTGCCCGTGACTGGGCAATTAACAAGGTTTCCATGGTATTACATGTACCATATCGTGAAGTTTTGGCATTAATGGCAATATCCACTGCCATTTGGGTATCTGCAGCATCATCCAAATAAACATGGCAAATACCATCCAAATGCTTAATCACAGGCACCCTTGCCTCTTCACTAATTCGTTTAACCAAGCCTTTTCCACCACGGGGCACAATAACATCAATTAATTCTGGTGACTGTAACATCGCACCCACGCTTTGTCTGTCTGTATTTTCCACCAAGCGCACAGCCGCAGAAGGCAAACCTGCTGCTTCCAATCCTTGGTAAATCAATTTGGCAATGGCCATATTAGAATGAAATGACTCACTGCCACCACGTAATACACAGGCATTGCCTGATTTCAAACACAATGCAGCGGCATCCACTGTCACATTGGGTCTTGATTCATAAATAATCCCAATCACTCCCAAAGGAACACGCATTTTACCCAATTGAATACCTGAAGGTCGGTAACTGAATTCATCCATTTCCCCCACAGGATCAGGTAATGCCACGATTTGACGCAATCCTTCTGCCATTGCTGCAATACCCGCATCACTCAATGCCAATCTATCCAACATGGCAGCATCCAAACCATTTTGACGAGCCAAATCCAAATCTTGTTGATTAGCAACTTTTAACGGCTCTGCGTTCTCTTCAATCAATTGTGCAATCTTTAACAGTGCCTCATTTTTTTGTGCTGTGGAAGCCATGGTTAAAATACTGGTGCTGTTTTTGGCTGCTTGGGCAATGCCTTTTACATAAGATAATACGTCGCTCATGATGGACCTACTCGCTTTACATGGTGGGTGTGAATATTGGACTCTTGATATTAAACAGCTTGGGGCATTTGGGCAAGTATTGCTCACCAAAAGAACAGGTATTTCATGATAGATAAAATGAAAAATGCCCTATTCTTGGGCATTTTTCATCAATTGTAAGTTTAGCTTTGCTGCCAACCACCACCCAAAGCTTGGTAAAACTTGATACTGGCTTGTTGACTCATCAAATGGGTTTGCCAATATTGATCTTGGTATGCCAAAGCATTGAGCCTTGCCAATAACACATCACTAAGCTGTTTTTCACCATGCTGATAAAGCTTATTGGCACGATTCGCTTGTTGATTTGCCGCTTGAGCGGTACTTTGCCACTGGCGGCCACTTTGATTTAATCGGTATTGTGCAGCATAAGCAATCTCAACTTCAGACAATGCCCTTAAAATCCCATCATCCAATGCACTGACTGCCGCTTGTAAGCGCGCATTGGATGCAGCAATATTGGCTTTTATCCGCCCAGCTGTAAAAATGGGCAGATTAACACCAAATGTGGCAATGCTGCCATAACCTGACAGATTACTACCACTGCCAATGGCCACTTTACCATCTAACCAACTAAAATTCACATAAAACCGTGGCAATAAATCAGCTTTAGCACTGGCAAGCTTGGCACTAAGTGCCTCGATATTGTGCTGATGTGCACGCAAATCAGGGCGCTGCATTAATAAATCGCTGGGCAGTGACCCTTGCGCAATCGGCGCTTTTAAGGTGCTGATGGCAATTTGTGCTTGAGGCAATTGGTAGTTGGTGGGCACTTGCCCGATTAAAACAGCAATTTGTTTTTCATGAGATACCATCAATGCTAATAAATTGGGTCTTTTAGCTTGCAAAGCTGTCAACTGTGTAGCGACATTGTCAATTTCATAACGTGTCGCTTGTCCTGCCCGAAAACGACCTTCAACATAACGCTTTAATTGAGCCATGGTGGCAATGCTTTGGTCCAACACGACCAAGCGCTCTGCCAAAATTCGATGTGATACATAATTGTCAGCAATCGCTGCGGCAATCATCACTTGGGCACCGTATATGCTTTCTTTCACCCCCAATGATGCTGATTGAGCGGCATCGGCATCACTTTTCTTGCCCCCAAAAATATCAGGCTCCCAAGATGCCGACACACCATAAGCGTAATGTTGACCATCGGTATCCAAATCTTTTCCCATACTTTGCTGAGTTAAAGCACCCAATACGGCTGTGGTTTTATCACTTAAAGGGTTGTCTAACGTCATGTCATGGTAGCCCACATTGGCCCCTGCTCCCACCATGGGCAGTAAATCACGTTTGGCTAAATCGGCCATGTGCGCTGCTGCTTCATAGCGTTTTTGTGCTGCTGCCAGAGCAAAATTTTGCTGCAACCCTGTTTCAATCAATTGATTCAAAATAGGGTCTTGCCAGCTTTGCCACCATGTTTGCAAGTTGACTTGGTTGCTTTTGGCTATTTGCCCTTGTTCATATGCATCAGGCATGGTTATTTTGGATTGCACTAAGACATCAGTGCTAGAACAAGCAGATAGGGTTAATGCCATGATAGCTAAAGCAATGCTGCTCATTTTCATTGTTGTTAATTTCATATTAATTTTCACTCCACTAACCTTGTTTGTCCAACATCGAACGAAATCGACCCAATGCTGCCCATAAAAAAATAATACCCATCACACTCATCATCGCCAATTCTGGCCAAACAATTGACCACCCAGCACCACGATACAAAATATGTTGGGTCATGGCGACATATTGACGAGTGGGTAGAATTTGTGAAAACCATTGCATCATACTTGGCATACTTTCCACTGGCGTTGCAGCACCTGATAATAGGTATAACACCACGGCAACGGGAGCTGACAATAAGCCAAACTGAGGCATGGTTGGCGCCATGGTAGCAATGTACATCCCCAAAGAGGTGACAGAAAATAAATAAATCGCTGTGCCCAAAGCATATAGCCAAACAGAACCATGAATCGGCACACCCAAAATCCCATGTGCAACCAACCACATTGATAATAATGCCGCCACGAGTATCACACTGCCATTGGTGAGTATTTTGGCCAAAGCAATTTCACTGGCTCTCACTGGCATCACCAATAAATGCTCAATCGTGCCATGTTCTCGCTCCCTAATCACCGCAGCACCCACCAAGATAATGGACAAAATGGTGACGTTAATCACGATTTGCATCATGGCGGTAAACCAAGCGGATTGACCATTGGGGTTAAAAAAGACCCGTGTACTGGTTTTCACTGGCATGTAGTTTTCAATGTGGTGAATTTGTAAAAACTGCAGCATGGATTGAGTAAAAATTTGCTGCAAATCGACGACACCCACACCTGCCTGTGTCATTGCGGTGGCATCTACCAATAATTGAATTTTAGGACTGCGACCTGCCAATACATCACGCTCAAAATGAGCTGGAATATTCAAGACAAAAATGTATTTCCCCGTGTCCAAAACTTCATCAATATTTCGGGTTTCAATGAGTTCTGGTGACTGAAAATATGGCGGCAATACGGCATCACGAATTTGATGAGAGAGCGTTGAGCGGTCAAAATCGACCACTGCCACAGACGCATTAGCGACCTCAGCCTTAACACCTTTTGCTACACTCACCACGGCAACGGAAAAAGCAAAAACAATGGTCAAAAGCAAAGTAACATCCGTCAACAAACTGCGGAACTCTTTGCTGGCCAAATATGCAATATTTTTAAGCCAAGTTTTCATTTAGACCTCCTGTTTTTTCAATAACAAACAGGCCAATAACAAATACATCACAGCAAATGTTGTCAATGCCAAATACATGGAGGTAAAACTGGCAAAGCCCAGTGCCTTGGTAAATGCCCCCAAGCTGATTAATTGAAACCAAGATGATGGAAAACCCAAACCAACCAGTAAACCAGAACCCGTTAATGTTGATACCGGATAAAGCAAGCCTGAAAAGTTAATGGATGGAATCAAACAGATAATGGCTGAACCAAATAAAGCGGCTACTTGTGATTTAACAAAAGTCGAAATCAACAAACCCAACCCAGTGGCACACATAATGAATAGCAAAGCCCCCAAGCTCATGGCCCAAAATGATCCTTTCACGGGCACACCCAAGACAAATACACACAAAAACACCAAACTTAAATAGCTCAAAAACCCCAATAAGACATAAGGCAATTGTTTTCCAATTAAATACTGTGCCGTGGATGCTGGCGAAGCATACAGATTGACAATTGAACCTATTTCTTTCTCACGAACCACACCCAAGGCTGTCAACATAGTGGGAATCAAAATCAATGCCAACATTAAAATACCAGGCGTGATGGCATAGATGCTTTTAAATGATTGGTTGTAAACAAAACGGGGCTCTAAATTTGCAGGTAAACTCGCTTGACTCATGGGTAAACCCGATTGCTTCACCACATTTTGGGTGTATTGCAACATGATGCCAGTCACAAAACCGCGAATATTCTCTGCTGTAAATGGTTGTGCACCATCAATGTAAAAAGCCACCTCAGGTTGGCGATGACCCAATAAATCGGCTCCAAAACCAGGGGGGATTTCAATCACCAATTTAACATCTGCTCCTTGCAAAATCGGGTTAATCTGGCTTTGGTCTGCTAAAGCAGGCATGGCTTTAAAATAACGCGATCCGGAAAACTCTTCAATAAACTGCCGACTTAAAACCGATTGATCTCGATCCAAATAAGTGAATTTAACGTTTTCCACATCAAACGATACGTTCAATGCTGCTGTAATCAATAAAACAATGGGCCCGATAATGGCAAACGCCAAGCGAATTTTATCGCGCAACAATTCTTTGGCTTCTCGTTCTGTAAACGATGCCACCATTTTTAACCAAGCAAAAATACCCGACTGCCCAAAGGATGCCAATGCTGGGCGAGTAATCTGTGAATCTGCTGCTTTTTTGGGTGGAACTTGATCGGGTTCTCGGTCAATTTCTTCTTGCAAATAATCAATAAATGCCGCTTCCAAAGTATCCGCAGATTGATTATCTTGTAAGGTTTTTGGCGTACCCACTGCCAAAACACGACCTCGGTGCATAAACGAAATGCGATCACACCGCTCAGCTTCATTCATAAAATGGGTAGAAACAAAGATAGTGACACGCTTGTGGCGAGACAAATGAACCAAATGCGTCCAAAACATGTCACGGGCAGCAGGATCAACACCCGATGTGGGCTCATCCAATATCAATACTTCGGGTTCATGCAAACATGCTGCAGCCAATTGCAAGCGCTGCCGCATGCCCAAAGATAGACTTTCTGGCATGGCATCGGCAACATCCAACAAATCAAAGTCTTTTAATGACTCCGCCACCAAACCATCTCGTTGATTGGGTGCAATTTGGTACAATTTGGCATGCAACAATAGATTTTGGCGCACAGACAATTCTTCATACAAAGAAAAGGCTTGTGACATATAGCCTACTTTCATGCGTGTCTGCATGTCTTTGGGGTCGATCACCTGCCCCAGTAATTGTGCAGTACCACTGGTAACATCCAGTAGCCCAGTCAACATTTTCATGGTTGTGCTTTTACCGCAGCCATTGGAGCCCAAAAAGCCAAAAATTTCCCCACGCTCAATTTCAAAACTGACATTGTCCACTGCCGCAAAATTGCCAAACTTTTTGGTTAAATT
>JASLDB010000128.1 GCA_030151665.1 Neisseriaceae bacterium | reverse complement strand
ATCCTGTGTGGGTGAGTGCTATGTTGTTGGCATTGTTTGCAGGCAGTCTATTGGCCAAACAAAGTGTGATTGAACGTTTGGCAAGGTTGCAGCATCCCAATTTACCACCCGAAGGTGTGCGCTATACCCGCAAAGTGACAATTATTTGGTGTGTCTTCTTTGTATTCAATATGGGCGTGACAAGTGGCTTAATCTTGGGTGAGTATTGGCAAATGTGGGCACTTTATACAGGTTTGTTGTCTTATGGTTTAATGGGCATTTTGCTAGGTGGCGAATATGTCTATCGACGGTGGATATTAAAAGTACAGTATGAACATTAAAACGGGATTTTTGCTTGAAGACCAAGACAGCCAAATCCTTTTTGCGGTTGGGCAAGAAAACATCACTTGGCAACAAGCCCATGCAAAAATTGGCATGGTCAGTCGTTATCTTCGTGAAAAAAACATCAAAACAGTGGCATTGTCTTTTGATAATGCTGCTTATTTTGCCATGGCTTTATTGGCTTGTGTGGCGGCTAAGGTGTCGGTGTATTTGCCAGCCAGTTTAGCAGCAGAAAATCGTGCTTGGTTGATGAACCATGTGGATGCTTACCTCGCCGATGCCACCATTGATGATTTGTCGCTGCCATCTTTATTGACAGCCAATTGGGTCGATTTGCCCCCGAACAACATTAAATTGTCATTTGAACATGATACGGCTATTTTCTTACAGACATCAGGCTCTTCTGGTGTTGCCAAAGTATTGAGAAAATCGTGGCATGTGTTGTGGCAAGAGGCGATTGCCACTGCCCAAGCATTGCCCAGTCAAGTGGCGATAGACAAACCCGTGGTGTTGAGCAGTGTCAGTTCACAGCATATGTATGGTTTAAGTTTTCGCATTGTTTTGAGTGTTTACTTGTATTTACCCATTTACCAAGATCGGTTGTTGTTTCCTGAGACATTGTTAAGCACAAGCCATGATTTCCAATCGGTGTTGTGGGTGAGTAGCCCAACATTGTTGCAAGCATTGCAAGAAAGTCATCATTTGGCTTTGGCCAAAGACAAAGTGTTGGCGATTGTTTCTTCTGGTGGTGCATTGGCCAGCCATAATAAGTCTTTTTTGACTGAAAAAATATGCCCCAATGTTTTGGAAATATACGGCAGCACAGAAACGGGTGTGGTGGCTTATCGCTTGGACAAAGTTAATTGGCAATTTTTTACCAGTGTTAAGCACCAAGAAACTGAACAAGGTTTATTGATCGAATCTGCATGGTGTATGGAACCACAATTATTGGCCGATGCCATTGTTTGGCATGGTTCGGGGTTTGAACTATTGGGGCGCTTGGATAGAATTATTAAGTTGGCGGATAAACGCATTTCTTTGTTGCAATTGGAACATCAATTGTTACAACATCCTTATTTGGCCGATGTGCATGTTGTGAAGCATCCTGAAGGCAGTCATTTGGCAGCTTGGGTGGCATTGAATGAGTTTGGTATCCAAGCTTGGAAAGACAATGGTCGCAAGTCGGTCATTCAAGCTTTAAAACAGCATGTACAAGGGCAGCAAGACAAAATTGCCATTCCACGGCATTGGCGTTTTGCCATGACTTTACCACGCAATGCACAAAGCAAATTAAAACAGATTGATGTTGAAAATGCCATTTTGCAACCCATTACTGAGCCGATGGTTTTACAGCAACATGCGGTGGCTGAACATGAATACCATATTCGCTTACAAGTGCCATTGGATTTGCAGTATTTTAATGGCCATTTTGATTCATTTCATTTGGTGCCTGGTGTGGTACAAATCAAGTGGATACTCAAATTATTACAAAAAATTAATTGGTTACAGGGCAGTTCACGCCAATTTGAAAATCTTAAATTTCAGCATTTTTTGCGACCTTGTGATGTGATGGACGTGCAATTTAAACGTGACATGGTTCGGCAAAAAATTACCTATCAATGCACAATAGGTGAAACCAAAATTGCTTCGGGACGCATGTGTATCCCCAATGGTAAAGGTGGTGAAGCATGAAATTATTGGCATTGATTCCCCATTATAACCACCCCAAAACCGTTGGGCATGTGGCACACACCATGGTGCAAATGGGGATAGACTGCTTGATTGTGGATGATGGCTCTGACGTTGCTTCTCAAGTGGTTTTGGAAAGTTTAGAAAAACAAGGACTGAAGGTTTTGTACCGCCCACAAAATGGTGGAAAAGGTGCTGCCGTTAAGTCAGGCGTGCAATATGCAAAACAACATGGTTATAGCCATGTATTGCAAGTAGATGCCGATGCTCAGCATTGCTTAGCAGATACTGAAAAATTGGTTGCCATGATGCAGCAATACCCCAAAGCGGTTATTTGTGCTGAACCCATTTATGGTGATGATGCGCCAAAATCCCGATTGTATGGGCGAAAAATTACCACCTTTTGGTTGGCGATTAATACACTATCACTGACTTTTAAAGATGGAATGTGTGGTTTTCGCATCTATCCTGTCGAGATAACTAGCGAGGTTTTTGCCCATGACCATGTTGGCAATTACATGGAATTTGATATTGAATTATTGGTTCGTTTGCATCGACGTTCTTGTGAATTTCATTGGGTGAAAACACCTGTTCGCTATGAAAATAATGGTGTTTCCCATTTTCGGGCATTTCATGATAATGCACGGATTTCGTGGATGCACACCCGTTTGTTTTTTGACATGCTTTGGCATTTTCCCCAGTTGATATATCAAAAATGGCGAGGCAAACAGCATGGCCAATAATCAAAAGCATTGGGCTTCGCAACAAGAGCGTGGCAATCGCTTGGCTTTGCGCATTACCCGTTATTTGGCAAAGTATTGCCCGCCATGGATTTTGCGGCCGATTGTGTGTTTGGTGGTGTTGTATTATTACTTAACCAGCCCCAAAGCGCGGAACAATGTGAAAAAATACCAAATGCTATTGGGTCAAACCGAAACAGCTTTACAAGATCAATTGCAGCAAAAGCATTCTGTTTTTCGCCAGTTTTATGGTTTTGCCATGGGCATTGTGGATCGGTTTGCGGTTTGGCAAGGGCGTATTTGTTATGAAGACTTGGTGATTCATGATGATGATAATTTGTATCAAGACATTGATCGCCCCAAAACAGGGGCACATGGCCAGATTTTTATTTGTTCACATTTGGGCAATATTGAAATTTGCCGTGCCTTGGTCAAAAAACACGAAGGTTTTGTACTCAATGTATTGATTCACAGTGCCCATGCGGTGAAATTTAACGAAGCCTTGGCAGATGCTGGTGCTAGTCGCATTCGACTGATTCAGGTGACAGAATTAAATGCTGAAATCATGATGCAACTGAGTGAACGCATTGCACAAGGGGAGTGGTTGGCGATTGCTGCAGACAGAGTTCCTGTTCGAGGTGAAAAAACGGTGCTTGCACCATTTTTGGGTGAGCTGGCGTATTGGCCACAAGGACCTTGGTTAATGGCAGGTTTATTGAAAGTGCCTGTGAATACTTTGTTTTGTATTAAGCAAGCGGGGCAATACCACTTGTATTTAAAACGATTTAAACAACACATCACGTGGACGCGAAGTAATCGAGAAGCCAGTATGGCAAAATGTGCCAGTGATTATGCCCAAGTGTTGCAAAGCCATTGTGTTAAAACGCCATGGCAATGGTTTAATTTTTATGATTTTTGGAATCAACATGACAAACGAGACTCGGGTATTGCGCCATAAAATCACTTTGGAGGTGCCATTTTTTGATGTGGATTCCATGGATATTGTATGGCATGGCCATTATGTTAAGTATTTGGAATTGGCGCGTTGCGCATTTTTGAGTGCCATCGGTTATGACTACCAAATCATGAAAGCGAATGGTTATGGTTGGCCTGTGGTGCAAATGAATTTGAAATATGTACGCCCAGCTTTATTTGGACAAAAAATCCAAATTGAAGCGATTCTAAAAGAATATGAAAGCTGTTTGAAGTTTGATTATGTGATTCGTGATGTCGCCACTGGGCAAAAACTGACCAAGGCATCCAGTATGCAAGTGGCTGTTTGCATGAGAACACGAGAAACCCAGTTTCAAACCCCTGACAGTTGGTTACAAGCGATAGCCAATGCCAAGCTCAATGGCATGAATGAAGGAGATTAAAGTGTTAAAAAAATGTGTTTTGGCCGCCAGTGGTCTATTGATGAGTGGTGCCATTTGGGCTTTTGGTTTGAATGATTTACAAAGCCAGTTACAAAAACCACAAAATATCCAAGGGGATTTTAATCAGCAACGGTATCTAAAAAGCATGAATAAACCCATTGCTTCACAAGGGCAGTTTGTTCTGGTGCCAAAGTCGGGTTTGTTGTGGCAGATGAAAAAACCTTTTGTGGACACCATGCGGGTTCGAAAAAGTGGCATTGAACAATTGAATGCCCAAGGTCAGTGGATGGCCAGTAAACAATCAGCTAGTGCACAAAAAAACCAAGTTAAACTGTTTTTGGATTTGCTAGCAGGACAAACCAGTGGTTTAGAAAGCCAGTTTAATTTGCGTTTAACCGGTGCAGCAAATAAATGGCAAATGCAATTGCAACCCAAAACGGCCTTAATGAAACAAATTTTCACCAAAATTGATATTCAAGGTGATAGTGTGGTGAAGAAGATTACTTTGTATGAAACACAAGGTGATCGCACCGAGATTACTTTTTCCAATATGAAAGTGAATGCCAGTTTAAATGGATTCGAACAAAAAGCCATTTTACCGTAAACGATATTGGGCTTGGTTATACCTTTTGTTCATGATGGGCGTGGGGTTGGCATTGCTATGGTCTTGGCAACAAGACAATCGGCTGGAAACGGATTTGACCAGTTTATTGCCCCAAGATGGACAAAGCAGTGCGGCATTGAAGGCAGCCAAGCTGCAAATGAATCAACGGATGAATCGGGACATTGTTATCGTGGTGGGTGGGACTGCACCAGAAACCGTCTTGGCAACGGCTGAGAAAATTCAAAGCCAATGGCAAAACAGTGGTTTATTTCAATCTGTGTTGGGCAAAATCGAACCTGATGTGGCAAAACTACAAAGAACAGTCGCCAAATTGACCATGGCGTCTGTGCCCGATACAGCGTGGCAAGCCATGATGAGTAACCCGACAGATGCCTTTAATCGACAAGCGAATGCTTTGGTGAATCCATTTGCTGAACGCAGTATCTTGCCTGTTGAGCAAGATTGGTTGGGCTTGGGTAATGCAATTATTGCCCAAGCCAGTCAAGATGGGCCAGTTTTTTATAATGCCCAAACGGGTTGGTTGAGTATTGAACAAGATGGCAAAACATGGGTGTTATTGCGCGCCAGTTTGCCTGAAAAATCGGGTTTGATTAATGCTCCTGATGGTTTATTGCCATTGATTCATGACACAAAAAGTCAATTTAACCAACAAGGTATTCAGGTTTTAATGGCAGGTGGTGCCATTTTTGCTGCTGAAAACAAAGCCATTGGTGAGCGTGAAAGCCAATACATGAGTGTATTGGGCATGGGGCTGACCTTTTTATTGTTATGGGGCTTGTTTAGAACGCCGCGTATTTTGACTTTGTTTATGTCATTGGGGGCTGGTGTTTTAATGGGCTTGGCGGCGACCATTGCTGTTTTTGGTCATATCCATATATTGACATTGGTGGT
>JASLDB010000269.1 GCA_030151665.1 Neisseriaceae bacterium | reverse complement strand
ATAGCAATCCATTGATTTTATTGACTAGATTTATGACAATAAAATAATATCATTTTAAACCCGAATTGGGCCGATTTTATCTTAAGGTAAATCCATACCCCCCAAGAAAGGACACCATTTTGGATGGATTGAAAAAATTCAAACAAAACACCACGTTCCATGTACCTGTTATTATTCCCAGCTTGATTTTTATTGTCTTGGTTGCTGGCATTTGTATGTTAGCCCCAGATTGGACACAGTCCACCCTCAATACGGCTAAAACCTTCGTTTTCCAATATTTCAGTTGGTTTTATGTTTTACTTGTTTCTTTGTTTTTATTGTTTTTATTGCTTTTAGCAATGAGCCGTTTAGGCGATATTCGCTTGGGCAGCAATGAAGAAGAACCCGAATTTCCCTTTTTATCATGGCTTGCCATGTTATTTGCTGCAGGCATGGGCGTAGGCTTAATGTTTTTTGGGGTTGCAGAGCCCTTGTCACATGCCTTAAACCCAGTCAATCCCGCCAGCCCTGCACAAAATGCTCAAAATGCCTTGCTATATACTTCCTATCACTGGGGCATTCATGCTTGGACAATTTATGGCACCATTGCACTGGCTTTGGCATATTTTGGCTTTCGCTATAAACTGCCGTTGTCTTTGCGCTCGACATTCTATCCCTTGCTAAAAGACAGAATTAACGGACCATTGGGTCATGCCATTGATACCATTGCCTTGTGTGCCACCTTGTTTGGTATTATTACTACCTTGGGCTATGGCGCCATGCAGCTAACTGCTGGCTTACACACCACAGGTTGGATCAAGTCTGATGGCTTTGGCACCCAAACCATTGTGATTATCACCGTGGTGTCGATTGCCGTCTTGTCTGCTATTTCAGGTGTTGGTAAAGGTGTGCGCCGCTTGAGTGAAATCAACTTGGTCTTGGCCATTGGTCTTATGTTGTTTGTGCTTATTGCAGGTCCCACCTTATTCTTATTCTCGGCTTTCAGTGATAATATTGGTTATTATTTAAGCAACTTGGTGTCATTGAGCTTCAAAAGCTTTGCTTATGAACCCGATAATCAAGCTTGGTTTAGTGGTTGGACAGTTTTGTATTGGGCATGGTGGTTTTCATGGGCACCATTTGTTGGCTTATTTATTGCTCGTATTTCACGTGGTCGAACCATTCGTGAGTTTATTTTAAGTGTGCTGATTCTGCCCACTTTGTTTAACTTGATTTGGTTTACCATTTTTGGTAATTCTGCCATCTGGGCCAATGATATTTTGGCACAAGGTGCCTTGGGCCAATTAACAAGTACCCCTGAAAAATTACTCTTTGCCTTTTTGGATTATTTCCCTTTATCTAGCATTAGCAGTATTGCTGCCTTAATGATTTTGGCATTGTTTTTTATTACTTCTGCTGACTCTGGCATTTTCGTGCTCAATAACATTGCTTCAGAAAACAAAAACAAAGCTGTTCCCCGTTGGCAATGCATTATGTGGGGTGTGATTATGATTGTTGTTGCCATTGCCTTACTCAATAGTGATGGTTTGGGTGCATTACAAGCCATGACTTTGGTGGTTGCCTTACCATTTTCAGTCATCATGTTATTGATGTGTGTGAGTTTGTGGCAAGCTTTGCGCATTGATAACCAATACTACAACACCAAACTCAATCCCAGCAGTGTGTATTGGACAGGTGAATTTTGGCAAAAACGCTTAAAACAAATACTAAAGCAGCCGCAAAAAGAAGATATTTTACGCTTTATTCGCCAAACCGCCTTGCCAGCCATGCAAACGCTGTTAAAAGAGTTGGATGAAAAACATGGTTTAACCGCCAGTATTCAGAAAAAACATGGTGAAACAGAAGCCATTGAATTCATTATTGAGCATGACTCATCTCGCAGTTTTATTTATGGCATTCGCATTCAAAAAAGGCAGGCAACAACTGCCTTGCTAGAAGACGATAGTCTACCGGGCATGAAGCACGATGAAACTTATGAGCCTATTTGCTATTTTGGTGATGGTCGCCAAGGTTATGATGTGCAATACATGCGTGAAGAAGAGTTGATTACTGATATCATTAAACAGTATGAGCGCTACTTGAATTTACTGGACAATGAAAGCCATCAATTGATGACACAAGCACCAGTCGACACCCCTTAAAATCGACTAAAAGTACACAACAATAGGCCATTTACATTGCGTATCTGGCCTATTGTTGATTTTTGCCGCCCAAATGCTAGAAATGACTGGGCTTTTGGCTTATAGTCGATGCTTGTTTCGTTTCTATTGTATTTACCATGTTGCCACCCATTTTGCGCCCTAGTTTATTATTGTTAATCAGCACAATATTGCTCGCTTGTTCGCCCAGTCAAGACGATCAAAAAAACAAAAACACTGCCAGTCAAGCTCAAACCAGTTCCCCAAAGACATTGAAAAACCTTAGCGCTAGTGAAGAAGAAGCCGAATGGGAAAAGAGTCAGCCCAAAGATACCCATACAGAACCATTGTGGACAGCTGATGGCGCAGAAAGCAGCATCGGTGAAATTTTTATTGGTCAAGTGAATGATCATTTGCAAAAGAATCAAACCAACTTAGTACTTGATGATATT
>JASLDB010000313.1 GCA_030151665.1 Neisseriaceae bacterium | reverse complement strand
GTACCCAATCCCAATACTGCCATGGGTTGCCACAGTAAAACAGCCAACAGCGCCCAACACCAAGCCGACCACCAACCCACAGAATCTCGCCGATACAAAATAAACCAAGCAAACCACAGCATACCCAGACTGCGTTGCGTTGGTACAGAAAAACCTGCCAAACCAGCATAAAGGCTGGCACACAACACCCCAACCAACATCGCCCATATATGCGGCCTTAGCATACGATGTGAAAACCAAGACAAAATCAAGCGTATCCAAGCTGTCATGACCGCCGCAACCATGGTCACATGCAAACCCGATATACTAACCAAATGCACAATACCCAAATCCCGAAATGCAGGCCAAGATTCGGCAGGCAAAGCACTTTGAAAACCCAAGGTTAATGCCGCCATCAAACCCAAGCCAGCAGCAGGCAAGTCTTGTTGTTGCCAAGATTGATAAATCGACAATCGTTTTTGATTAATCCAACACACCACACAGCGAACATGAATAGAACTTGCTACTCGCTGCTTACCCAAATTCCCCGTGCCTTGTACACCTTGGTTCAATGCCCACGCCTCCATATTCGATCCATGCGGATTACTCAATGAAATTGGTGCTTTTAAGCGACTATTAACTTGCCAAATACTGCCTATTGGCCATGATCTGGCTTGGTAATCATAGAATACTATTTTAGCGTAATGCGGTTTGTCATCCTGTGGATTAGCACCATCCAACCAAACACGTGCTTCTAATTTTGTTTTGCCTTGTTCATCTTCAAAACTGGGCGATACCTCCAGCACCTGAATCTGCCAAGTACTTCTATCTTGCTGAGTAATAGGCACTTGTGCAGCCAATGCCATGTCCAAACGCCAAAGTGAATAAAGCATTCCCAATAATATCGCTAACAACCCCAAACACACACGATTGGGTCTGTACACAAAAGCCAATAACAATAGCAACGCCAAGCCTAAACCATATTGCCAATAAAAATGTGGTAATACGGGTAAGTAAAAAGCCGATACCATGCCAAGTATCATCAATGGCAACAAAAAAAGCTTTCGCATGGCAACCCTTTTTGAAAAAGTAGCACAAAAAAATCATGACCCATCTTTTTGGACAGGTCATGACGATTTGGTTGCATTGCGTAGTGGTTTTATTGATCGCTCAATTGCCGCATTTCACTAACAGCTTCTTGTAATGTATCCACTGCAATAATTTTTAGCTTGGGGTAGTCGCTGGCTTTTTTCGGTGCATTGGCCTTGGGAACAATTGCACAGGCAAAACCCAATTTCTCAGCTTCTTTTAATCGCTCTTGCCCACGTGAAACGGGCCTAACTTCACCTGACAAACCCACTTCACCAAAAACCACCATTTTTTCAGGCAATGGTTTATTTTTAAAGCTTGAAACCATCGCTAAAATAACCGCTAAATCGGCTGCAGGCTCAGTAATTTTTACCCCGCCAACCGCATTTAAAAAAACATCTTGATCAAAGCAAGCAACACCAGCATGACGATTTAATACAGCCAATAACATCGCCAAACGGTTTTGCTCCAAACCCACGCTCAAGCGTTTTGGGGTAAAGCCATGAGCATCATCAACCAATGCCTGAATTTCAACCAAAATAGGCCGGCTGCCTTCTTGCGTGACCAAGACACAAGAGCCTGGTGTATCATCACGGTATGACGCCAAGAAAATGGCTGAAGGATTGGATACACCTTTCAACCCTTTTTCAGTCATGGCAAACACACCCAATTCATTCGCTGCACCAAAACGGTTTTTGATGGCGCGAATCATGCGGTAGTTAGAATGAGTATCACCCTCAAAATACAATACCGTATCCACCATGTGCTCTAACACACGTGGTCCCGCAATGGCACCATCTTTGGTCACATGCCCCACCAAAATAATACTCACCCCAGTTTGTTTGGCCACACGGGTTAATTGTGCAGCACATTCACGCACTTGAGAAACCGAACCTGGAGCAGATGTCACTTGTTCAGAATACAAAGTTTGGATCGAGTCAATAATGGCGATTTTAGGGCGCAAATTTTGCAATTGTTGCACAATGGCCTCAAGGCGAATTTCAGGTAACAACTGAATTCCTTCTGCGGGTAAGTTCAGACGCTGCGCCCGCAATGCCACTTGTTGAGCAGATTCCTCACCTGACACATACAAAACTGTTTCATTTTGTTGCGCCATCAATGCCACTGTTTGAAGTAACAATGTCGACTTACCAATACCAGGGTCACCACCCAATAAAATTACCGCACCATCAACCAAACCACCACCCAGAACACGATCCAATTCTGACATGCCCGTACCAAATCGTGGTACATCTTCAGCGGTCACTTTGGATAAATCCTGTACTTGACTCGTCTGACTACTCCAAGACTGAAATCTAGGGTTGCTAGTTGTCGTGGCAACGGCTTCAACCAAGGTATTCCACTGCCCACAATGCGGGCATTTACCTTGCCATTTAGGGCTTTGACCGCCACACTCGGTGCATTGGTATTGTGTTTTTGCTTTGGCCATTAAAGGTAAATAACCTCACCAGAACGACCTCGTGTGGTATCACTCATCCAGTCTACAAAAGCGGGGGTAATATCGTCGATATTCTTGCGCTCGATTGTACTTTCTCCTGGATGGGTCTTAATACGAAGGGGAGAATTAACTGATCCTGGAATCAATACATTGGCTCGCATATTGGGGTATTGCGTCCACTCATCGGCACACACTTGTGCCAAATAAACCAATGCTGATTTTGAGGCACCAAAACCACCCCAATACGCTTTAGGTTCTTCCGCATGGCTTTCACCCACAAAAATAACCGAACCATCTTCTGCATGCTGTAATGCTGGCAAGAAGGCGCGGGTCAATGCCATGGGTGCAACAGCATTAATGCGGTACTGATTTACCCACTCTTCTACAGTTTGGAACATGATGGGTGACAAGGCATAAAAATAATTAGCACAATGAACAATACCATCTAAACGACCTGCCGCATTCATGACCGCAACAGCCAATTGATCAAATTCTTTTTCTTCAGCATTCAACAAATCAAAACTAATGGCAAATGGTTCTGGACCACCTGCTGCCACAATTTTATCGTACACCATTTCTAATTTTTTTTGGTGTCTTGCCAATAAGACCACGGTGGCACCCGCTTGTGCATACGCCAAAGCCACTTGCTCACCAATGCCTTGTGAGGCACCTGAAATTAAAATGACTTTATCTTGTAAAGGTTTTACTGACATTTTGAGTTCCAATCCGCTAATAACATGGCAGCTGCTTGCTGCCCTGATTGCACCGCACCTTCTAAGGTTGCAGGGTATACAGGGTGCATATAATCACCCGCCAAATAAATTCCATGGTGAGACAAACGCAAGCTTGGGATAGGCGCACGAGAATGGGCAGCCTGTATGGTTGCCCTTTTTTCCGTAATGACCTGTGCTTTAATTGGCTCACTCAATCTACCATCTATGCGCAATAAATCTTGATGGACAGCATCCACCCAATCTTGTTTACTGGTTAAACGACTTGATTGTGTCACACTGCAAACAGCAGCAACTTCATTTTTGCCCAAGCCCAACGCATCTCGATTAATCACCCATTGTGCCACACCATCTGCAAAGCCTTGTATGATTTTTGGCAACTTAGGGCAAATTTGATATTGCAAATAAACCGTGGTAATCGCGCTGTATTCTAATTTTTGCAATGCTTGGCGCGTTTCTGGTGCATAAATGGTTTTGAGCAAATCATTGACATGATAAGGTGCTGTAGCAACAATAACTGCATCAAAACATTCATTATCCAAATAAACTTGTTGCCTAGCAGCCCCACCCGTTTCCAGTTGTTTAACTCTGGTTGCCAAGCGAATATCCACTTTTTTTTGTCGCAAAAAAGCCAGTACGGGTTCCACAAACGCCTTACCTAAATCGGTTTTGGCAATCAAAAAATCACTGTATTGTCGTTTTTTTAAAACACCATCTTGCAATACTTTGGCCAAAACCTGAGTACTGGCCACAGCAATGGGGGTATTCATGGTTGCCAAGACCAATGGCTGCCAAAAATCACGAACCACCTTGGTCGGAATATGGTGTTGATGTAGCCATTGACTCACGGGTAAATCCGTCTTGTTTTTTCGGGTAACCCTTTGCAATAAAATGATGCTACGAAGCAAGGCATATTTATCAGGCCATTGCCAATTTTTTGCTCGCATCAATCCCCAAACAATGTGCAATGGACTGGGTAAACTTGGCGTATTCATTTGCAAGCCATCCATCAAATGCCACTCTAAAGCTTGCCGGTACAATACTTGCTCTTCATCCACACCGACCAAAGCCATTAATCGCAAGGTTTCAGTATAAGCACCGATTAACAAGTGTTGACCATTGTCCAAGTTTTGCCAAGCCATATTTTTTTGGTTCAAGGCACGAGCCCGACCACCAGCCATGCTACTGGCTTCGAACACACTCACCTGGGCAAAATCAGCCAATGTGCTTGCCGCGGCCAAACCCGCCCAGCCCGCACCAATAATTGCGACCTTTGGCTTTTTCACGGCTTAAATCCGAATAACCATGTTTTCAAAGCAATGCGAAATTTTCTTGCACTGGGCAAAGCAATTTTGTGGTCTAAAATATGCTCCACACCATCTCGTTCAATTTCCAATAACAATTGGTAATAAATCGCAGCCATGATGAGACCCACTTTTTGCTTTTTCGCATCTTGCTTGGGCAATAATGCCAAAGCTTCTTGATAAGTATTTTTCGCTCGTTGCAATTGGAAATGCATTAAATTGGCAAATTCAGGTGTTGTCACTGCAGCCATCACATCTACTTCGTCCACTGCAAACAAAGCCAATTCATCTTGTGGCAAATACAATCGTTGATTGCGAACGTCTTCGCCCACATCACGAATAATATTGGTCAACTGCAAAGCCAAGCCCAGTTTCTCAGCATAAGCCAAGGTGGCTAAATCACTGATGCCCAAAATTCTCGCTGTCAAACGCCCCACCACACCAGCAACCAAATAGCAGTATTGACTCAAATCGACAAATCTTGCATAGCGATTT
Source organism: Neisseriaceae bacterium (assembly GCA_030151665.1). Classification (GTDB taxonomy): domain Bacteria; phylum Pseudomonadota; class Gammaproteobacteria; order Burkholderiales; family Neisseriaceae; genus JASLFS01. The sequence continues at coordinate 1,484 of JASLDB010000313.1, read as the reverse complement.
TGTTGCAAATCCATGTGCATGCCATCAATGATGTCAACAAATTCATTTTCTGGCAATTGGTATTGCTGTGCATAGTCTGCAATCGCTTGGCAAACAGGGTGTTCAGGCTTAACGTCTTGTAAAAATGCCTTGGCCAAATCTTGTCGCCACCAAGCCAAGGTTTTTTCCGCCACTGTTTGATCAACACAATCATCCACCACATCGTCTACTTCGCGACAAAAAGCATACAAACATGTCAACGCTGCTCGTTGATCACTGGGTAAAAATCGAAAGCTACCCACAAAATTTGAGCCACTTTGCTTAACCTTATCCTGACAATACGCCAACGGTGTCATGTGTGCACAATCCATAAAAAAAGAGAATGGTGTATTTTACCATTCTCTTTGTCGAATATCAGCTTTCACTGGTGTTTATATCTTAGAACACTTATCTGCCTTGTTCTGTGCTTGTGCAGACTTCTCATCAGAACATTTATAAGCATTCCCTGCTCTATTCATCCACAAACTGGGCAGTTTTTTACCAGCATTAGGGGTTGCGATGATCACGTACAATTCATCTTTTGCATTGTTTTTATCTTTGTCATCTTTTTTATCTTTGTCATCTTTTTTAGCTTTACCACCAGCAATTGTATCAATAACAAATGTGTAATTCTTTTTTGCCCGATCGTCTAATGCATCAACCGCTGCTTTAAAAATAGTTGCACGATTCCCATTAAAACCATCAAACTTTGCCAAGTGTAACTGCATACTTTGATTCAATTGCGCCAAGGCAGTTCGACCATTTAATACATCATTCTTTTCAACATATTTATTGTAACTGGGCAATGCAAAAGCGGCCAACACCCCAATGATGGCAATCGCAATCATCATCTCCACCAAGGTAAAACCTTTGTCATTCATTAATTTCGTTTTCATCATTACCACACCATTATTGCAATTCATCATAAACTTGAATGGTCACTTGGGTTTTTGCATTTTTACCCCAAGCACGAGCAGTGATGCGGTAGGTATTGCCATCAACAACAGTACCATTATTATTCACGCCCATGTACTCAATAATATAGCGAGGTTTTTTGATATCTTTATCAATCGCACCTGGGTATTCTGCTGAATTATTATCACCAAAGGCGGCTTTGGTTTCCCAATATGGCGTTTTACCGTCTTTAACAGGCAAACACAGTCCCTTGGGGCAATCATCTTTAAAAACAGTACTTGGCGTATACCCATCTTGAGATGCTTTTTGTGTTAAAGATGTCTCCGCCTCACGAATAGCAGCTTCGGCCAAAGACAAAGCGACTTGCCTATCCGCACTATTGCTACTGGATCGGCTTTCACTACTGCTCCAACGCATGCCCCCAATCACCGCCAAGGCAATTAACACCAAAATAACCAATACCAAAAACAAGGAGAAACCTTGTTGCTCTTTTTTTATAATTTTGAAATATTGGGCTCGTTGGCGCATATATTGGCTCCCCGCACAGTGGT
>JASLDB010000306.1 GCA_030151665.1 Neisseriaceae bacterium | reverse complement strand
CTTGGAATGCCAAATGAGGCACTCGGTGTTCTGCATCTGCAGACATTAAGCGACTAACATCGATAATATCTGCCACAACGGCACTGGCCGTTGGATGAGCACCTGCACCTGCGCCATAATGTAAGGTTGCACCAACCATATCACCTTTAACCAATACTGCGTTCATAACGCCATTAACGTTGGCAATTAAGCGACTTTCTGGAATCAAAGTTGGGTGAACGCGTAACTCAATACCTGCATCGGTTTTGCGTGTAATACCCAATAATTTAACGCGATAGCCAAATTCTTCAGCATAAGCAATGTCTTTGCCTTCTAATTTGCTAATGCCTTCTAAATAGCATTTATCAAAACTCACTGGTGTGCCAAAAGCAAGGGCAGACATGATGGTGATTTTATGGCCTGCATCATGGCCTTCGATATCGAATGTTGGATCAGCTTCAGCATAGCCCAATGCTTGTGCTTGTGCTAAAACATCAGCAAAATCACTGCCTTTTTCACGCATTTCACTGAGGATGAAGTTACTGGTACCATTGATAATGCCAGCAATCCATTCAATCTTATTGGCAGCCAAACCTTCACGCAAAGATTTGATGATGGGAATGCCACCTGCCACTGCGGCTTCAAACATCACAGCAACATTTTTTTCTTCTGCTTTGGCAAAGATTTCATTGCCAAATTCTGCCAATAATTTTTTATTCGCAGTGACAACGTGTTTGCCATTTTCGATAGCAGTTAACACCAAATCTTTGGCCAAGGTGCTGCCACCGATTAATTCAACTACAATATCCACTTCTGGGTGATTGACCACAGCAAAGGTGTCTGTCGTTAAAATGGTGCTATCTGGGCAAATGCCTTGCATTTTGTCCAGCTCTCGGCTCGCAGCCATGAAAATATTGACATTGCGACCCAAACGGCGAGAAATCTCTGATGCGTTCTTTTGCAATACGTCAGCGGTGCCACCACCAACTGTACCTAAACCTAGAATACCGATATTGATTGGCTTCATTTACACTCCTTGTTCAGCCTTCTGTGCTTTGTTAGTATTGAATCTATTAAACGGTACATGCTAGCCTAAATGGCATAGATTTGCACCCATTATTACACATTAAAAGCGAGTACTATCATGGAATTTACTGAACACAAGAGCGATAACCGCATTAGCATCGACAATTATGAGAATCAAACAATTGTAATCAATGATATCGCTTACCAAGGGGTTTTGAGCTTAGAAGGCAATGAACTGGTCAATTTACCATTGGAGTCGATGGCACAACTGGATGAGGCCTATTTTACAGAAGCTTTGACCAATCGAGAGAAGCCTGAATTAATATTATTGGGCACAGGGATAAATCAACAATTTATGCACCCAAAAATTGTAGCGTTTTTGTCGCAACAAGGCATTGGCATTGAAGTGATGGCAACAGCGCCAGCTTGTCGAACGTTTAATATTTTACAAAGTGAAAATCGAGCTGCTTGGGCCATTTTATTTACAGCATAAATGGATTATGCAAATCAAGAATGATCCTATAGCACTGGATACCATAACCATACAATTCATTTCATTGAGGGATTTAAAAAGGCAATCATTGCAAAAAGCCACCCAATGGTTATGCGGTTTACTGTATCATTTTCTTGAAATAGTGAATATCCAAACCTTTATGGTTCTAACCACAAAAAATCCCCTCAGGCACGAAACCTGAGGGGATTTTTATATGGCGTTCAGCGCATTTACAAAACTGATTTCACGGCACTGGCAACAGCCTCAGCAGTAATGCCAAATTCTTTAAATAAGATATTAGCAGGAGCAGATTCACCGAAGTGGTCAATGCCCACAACAGCACCATCTAAACCAACATATTTGCGCCAAAAATCAGTCACACCCGCTTCAACAGCCACGCGAGGCAAATCTTTTGGTAACACAGATGCTTGATAAGCTTTGTCTTGTGCATCAAAAACATTGGTGCTAGGCATCGACACCACATTCACGAACACGCCTTCTTGTGCCAATTGTTCTTGTGCCAACAATGCCAATTCAATTTCAGAACCCGTACCAATAATAACAGCTTGCGCTGGTTTATCACTGGCTTTTAATACATAAGCACCCCGAGCGATATTGGCCAGTTGTTCTGCTGAACGCGTCACAAATGGCAAGTTTTGACGGCTAAAAATCAATGTGCTTGGGTGGTCAGTGGCCTTAATCGCCTCAGACCATGCCACCAATGATTCTGCTGTATCACATGGACGCCAAACAGCCATATTAGGAATCATGCGCAAAGTTGCAATTTGCTCAACAGGTTGGTGTGTTGGGCCATCTTCACCCAAACCAATTGAGTCGTGGGTGAATACAAATACAGGGTTGATTTTCATCAATGATGCCATGCGCAATGCATTGCGAGCATATTCACTAAACATCAAGAATGTGGCGCCAAATGGGCGAATGCCACCATGCAAAACCAAACCATTCATGATGGCAGCCATACCAAATTCACGCACACCATAATGAATGTAATTACCGCTTTGCATTGCAGTAACGGCTTTCGAATTTGACCAATTGGTTAAATTTGAAGGTGTTAAATCGGCAGAACCACCCACCAATTCAGGCAAAACTTGCGCCAACACTTCAATGGCGTTTTGACTGGCTTTACGGGTTGCAATGGTTTGTGCTTTGTCGCACACCTCAGCCAAAGCCGATTGAATGTGGGCATCAAATTGGGCCGGCAATTGACCGTTATTGCGGCGAATAAATTCAGCAGCCAATTCTGGGTATTGGGCTTCATACTTAG
>JASLDB010000255.1 GCA_030151665.1 Neisseriaceae bacterium | reverse complement strand
CTTCTGCCATTAAACATTTATTGGGCTTACAAGCCAAGACTGCCACTGTTATTGTCGATGGCAAAAGTATTGAAAAATCAATTGATGAGATTGCTGTGGGTGACATGCTAGAAGCCAAACCGGGTGAGCGTATCGCTTTAGATGGCTTGGTCATGGAAGGGCAAAGTTATATTGACGAAGCCATGATCAGTGGAGAGCCTATTCCTGTACAAAAAAACATTCACGACAAAGTCATTGGCGGCACAGTCAATCAAACCAGTTTATTGCATTACCAAGTCACTGAAACGGGTAACAATACCGTTCTAGCCAATATTATTCGCATGGTTGAATCAGCGCAGACAGCCAAACTGCCTATTCAAGCCATGGTTGACAAAATTACACTCGTCTTTGTTCCCATTGTGATGGGTTTAGCATTACTAACTTTTTTAGTGTGGTTATTTTTTGGCCCTGAGCCTGCCTTAACCATGGCATTAATCAATGCAGTGGCTGTCCTAATCATTGCTTGCCCATGTGCCATGGGATTGGCAACACCCACTTCTATTATGGTCGGTACTGGCAGAGCTGCACAATTGGGAATTTTGTTTAGAAAAGGTGAAGCTTTGCAATCACTGAAAGATGCCAAAGTGGTGGCAGTGGACAAAACAGGTACATTAACCGAAGGCAAACCCCATTTAACAGATTTTGTGACACAAGGTAACTGGCAAAAAGATGAAATTTTGCCATGGATTGCAGCGGTTGAAAGCAAATCAGAACACCCAATTGCCAGAGCCATTGTTGAAGCTGCACAAGTCAACACACCTACATTGCCCACACTGAGCAACTTTCATTCGGTAACAGGCTTTGGCGTTGAAGCGATAGTAAACGGTCATTTGATTCAAATCGGCGCTGATCGTTATATGCAACAATTGCATTTACATGTGGACGACTTCTCTCAAGCAGCACAACAACTGGGGCAAGAAGGTAAAACACCCATTTATGCTGCCATTGATGGTCAATTGGTTGCCATGCTCGCTGTGGCTGACCCAATCAAAATCAATAGCCACAAAGCCATCATGGCACTGCATGAATTGGGAATCAAAGTTGCCATGATTACAGGTGACAATCAACACACTGCCAACACCATTGCCAAACAATTGGGCATTGATGAAGTGGTTGCAGAGGTATTGCCCGATGGCAAAGTTGCTGCCTTACAAAAACTGCAACAGCAATATGGTCATGTTGCCTACGTAGGTGATGGTATTAATGATGCACCCGCTTTGGCCAGCGCCGATGTTGGCATTGCCATTGGCACGGGTACTGACATTGCCATTGAAGCTGCTGATGTCGTTTTGATGTCTGGTGATTTATTGGGTGTGCCCAATGCCTTGGCATTATCCAAAGCCACCATGCGCAACATTAAGGAGAATTTATTTTGGGCATTTGCCTACAATAGTGCCTTAATCCCCGTGGCTGCTGGTTTATTGTATCCCATCAATCAAACCTTGCTATCGCCCGTTTTTGCAGCAGGTGCGATGGCATTATCCAGTGTCTTTGTCTTATTCAATGCCTTGCGACTCAGACGATTCAAGCCACAATAAGCCATAAAACAAACGACCCTAACCCGCCATCTTGGCGGGTTTTCTTTTTATTCCAAGAAAAAAGCGATAAACAGATGAAAGATGGGCAAAAAAGTGCGAAAATAGCGCCTCGTATTTAAGCTCGGCCGTGATGGCCGCCTCCAATCACACGAAAGAAATAAAATGACCGCACAACTTATTGATGGAAAAGCCATTTCTAGCAAACGCCTTAACCAAATCCAAGCTGATATTGTCACTCGCCAAAGCGAAGGCAAACATGCTCCGTGTCTGGCTGTGGTTTTGGTTGGTGATGACCCTGCCAGTGCTGTTTATGTTCGCAACAAAAAAATTGCTTGTGAAAAAGTGGGTATCCGCTCTTTGTCTTACGAAAAAGGTGCCGATTTTAGCCAAAATGATTTATTAAACCTGATTGATGACTTGAATGCCAATGATGAAGTCGATGGTATTTTGGTTCAACTACCCTTACCCAAACACATTGATAGCCAATTGGTATTAGAACGCATCGTGCCTCACAAAGATGTGGATGGCTTTCACCCTTATAATGTTGGTCGCCTAGCCACCAAAATGCCATTAATGCGTCCTTGCACGCCTCGTGGTGTGATGATTATGCTAGAAGAAAGTGGTATTGATGTAAAAGGCAAAAAAGTGACCATCGTTGGTGCATCCAATATTGTGGGGCGTCCACAAGCCTTGGAAATGCTATTGGCTCGTGCCACTGTCACCGTGTGCCATTCTGCTACCACCGATTTAGCTGCTGAAGTGGCTGCTGCTGATATTGTGGTGGTTGGTGTTGGTATTCCTAACTTTGTCAAAGGTGAATGGATTAAACCAGGCGCAGTGGTCATTGACGTGGGCATTAATCGCTTAGACAATGGCAAGTTATGTGGTGATGTGGAATTTGAAGCTGCCGCACAACGTGCAGCCATGATTACGCCTGTACCAGGTGGTGTTGGTCCCATGACCATTGCAACCTTGATGCAAAACACCTTGGATGCTGCTGCATTACACGATAAATAATTAAAGGCTTGTTGATGTACCAATTTTTACTTGATGCCCTTGCAACACTGCGCATGCGCTATTTACCACAAGAAGAATACCGTTATCCCATTACAGTTCTTGTTGCGGTAATCGCTGTTTTAACCTTGGTGAATGCTGCGGTATTGAACTTCAATGTGCAAAGCATGTTAACTGTTGCAACAGAACATTTGCCAGCTGGTAGTGCCCCGCTAAAACCTATTTTTGCTAACCAATTTAATCTAATCATTACGGCCTTTTTCTTTACCTTATTAAAATGGGGCGTATTGGTTTTCAGTTTACAAAAAATATTGGGCTATTACGGCGCCAACAAACTGCAATTAATTGGCTTTATCTTTGTGACCGAAGCCTTGATTATTCCTGAATTGGCCTTGATTTACGCCCCAGGATTGGCTTTTATTGGCATGATTTGGCAGTTTTGGACGTTCTTGGTGCAAATCAATGGTGTGGTGCATTTTAGTGGTTTATCGCCCTTTAAAGTCATTATTGGTTACATTGGCTATTTTGCCATTTTATTACTCACTAGCTTTTTGGTTTTTGGCGCATTGATTGTTGCAGGGGTGGTTGATGCACCTGCACTATTCAAAATTGCTGAGCTGTTACAACAAGCCAAATAAACAAGATAACAGCCGCGTTTGCGGCTGTTTTGTTATGCTACCTTATTCAACAATACTAAAGGCTATTTATGGATATTTCCTTAATCATTATTGGCGATGAAATTTTACATGGCAATCGCCTCGATAAACATTTTATGGCGATTAAAGATATTCTAGCCCAGCGTGGTTTGCGATTGGCCAAGGTACAATATTTACCTGATGATCGAGAATTATTAATTCAAGAATTACGCCAAAGCTTTGCCAAACGCCATGTTTGTTTTGTCACTGGTGGCATTGGCGCTACCCCTGATGACCATACGCGTCAAGCTGCTGCTGCGGCCTTAAACCTACCAATTGTTCGCCACACTGAAGCAGCCAGTTTTATCACAGAGAATACCTTAGCACGTGGACAAGACTTACACAGTGCAGGCCACCTACAACGATTACAAATGGCAGATTTCCCAGAAAATGCCAGCATTATCCCCAATCCCTTTAATCGTGTTGCTGGCTTTTTTATCCATGAGCATTATTTTGTCCCTGGTTTTCCTGAAATGGCTCATCCCATGCTGGAGTGGGTTTTAGACACCCACTATGCAGATCATTTCAATCGCATCCAACACAGCATTTACAGCAGCATTATTTATGGCATTCCAGAATCTGAATTAAGCCCAATAATGGAAGCCATTGAAGCCCAGTTTACTGACATACACAGCTTTAGTTTGCCTACCATTATCAAAGAAGATGACCCTTATTTTTCACAAGGGCAACAATACAAAATTGAGTTTGGCATTAAAGCCAGTGGCATCGCTTGCGAACAATTGGATAGAGCATGGGTGTTTGCCAAAGAGTGCTTATCAAAAACAGATGCCATTATCACTACCGAAGAAAAAAGCCACTAAAAAAGCACATCAAAAAGCCAGTTAAACTGGCTTTTGCTTTATTCTTGTTGTAGCCAATGCCATTTATTGTCTTTCCAATAAACAAAACACCCAAAAAATAACCACTTCGCCATTTGTTTTCCTTCGCAAAATACCATAAAAAAGCGCATGTGAATAACAACATGCGCTTTTGGTCTTAATCAACAATGCGGTCTTCTATCGATCGCCCCGCCCAATCACAAACAAATTGCCAAGCGACACGCCCTGATCGACCACCACGCTCTAATGACCACATCAGTGCCGCTTTTTCAGCGGCTTCATCATAAGCAATGTCCATGCTCTCTAACCAGTTTTTAACCGCAGCCAAATAACTGGGCTGATCAAAAGGGTAAAAACTCAACCAAAGCCCAAAACGATCAGACAAGGATACTTTTTCTTCAACAGCTTCTTGCGGGTGCACTTCACCACCCATACCAGTATGACCTGTATTGTCGGCAAAAAATTCCGGCATTAAATGTCGTCGATTGGATGTAGCATAAACCAATACATTGTGACAACGCTGTGACAAACCACCATCCAGTGCCGTTTTTAACGCCTTATAAGCATCATCACCTTGTTCAAATGACAAGTCATCACAAAAAACAATAAAACACTCAGGCCGTTTTTCCAATAAATTAAGTAACGCAGGTAAGGTCACCAAATCGGCCTTGTCCACTTCAATGAGTCGCAAGCCATCTTCAGCATATTCATGTAGCAATGCCTTAACCAAAGATGATTTCCCTGTACCACGCGCACCCGATAACAACACATTATTGGCTGTTTTGCCTTCCAAAAATTGCTCAGTATTGCGAACCAATTTAGCCATTTGCCCTTCTACTGCTGCCAAACGATTTAAAGGGAAAGTATGTGGCTTGGGCAAACTTTGTAAAACACCAGCTGTACCCACTTTGTGCCAACGGTAAGCAATACTCTTCCAATCTGGTTCTTGAATCTCAGGTGGTAGCCAAGCATCCAAACGACGTAAAATAGAACTGGCTTGTTTTAAAAATTTTTTCACATTATTCATGGATGTTTCTCTTCTATTTCTACTTATTTAATGTTGACCTGACCGTATCTTACAATACAGTACTGGCTGGCTCATAATGAATAATATCTCGAATTTTATTGTGCTCATCCACCAATACCACTTGTGGCTGATGACTTTTGGCTTCTTGATCATCCATCATCACATAAGACATAATAATCACGATATCGTCTTTTTGTACCAAACGTGCTGCAGCACCATTTAAACAAATAACACCACTGCCTCGTTCACCAGCAATGGTATACGTTTCTAAACGAGCGCCATTATTGTTGTTCACAATTTGCACTTTTTCATTGACCAAAATACCAGCTGCATCCAATAAATCCTCATCCACAGTAATACTGCCCACATAATTCAAATCGGCTTCTGTGACAGTCGCACGATGAATTTTGCCACCCAAGATTGTGCGTAACATAACGTTATTTCCTACTTACTTTCAATAATTAATGAATAAAATGGCCACAAAAAAACCGCCAAATCATCTTAGGCGGTTTTTCATACAACCATCTTTTACGATTTAGGTGCTAGTTTAGTCCAAATAAAACCAATTACAAAGCCAATAATTGCAGGTGCCAACCAACCCATGCCCAAAGCATAGCCGGGCAGAACATCTGCCAATGTTTGTTTGAATGAGTCACTTAAGCAACCAGCCGCATTCAATCCATCAAAAAAGCTAACAATCAATGTCAAACTCAATGTACTCACATACACCGCTTGGCGACCTTTGAATAGATTATTCAAGAAAGCCAAAGCAATCAACACCACCGTTAATGGGTATAAGAACATCAACACGGGCACTGCCAAACTGATGATTTGATCCAAACCTTTGTTGGCAATAATCGCAGCAAAAATAGCCAAACCTGTTGCAAAAGCTTTGAATGAAATTTTAGGCAACAAGCGGTGAAAATATTCGGCACAGGCAGTAATCAAACCCACGCTCGTGGTGATACACGCCAATAAAATAATAACCGCCAACAAGCCATTACCCACTTTACCAAAATAAAATTCAGCAGTGGTTGACAATACTCGGGCACCACTATCACCCTCAATATTCACAGTCTCAACCGTATTAACGCCCATTTTGGCCACAAAAATATAAACCAATGCCAAGAAGAATGATGCCACCAAACCTGCTTTTAAAGTGCTCATGGTGATGGCTTTTTTGTCGGTAATGCCCATGGCACGCACAGCATTAATGACAATAATAGCAAACACCAATGATGCCAAAGCATCCATGGTTTGATAACCCTCTAAAAAGCCTTTTACAAATGGCTCATTAACATATGCGTCTTTTGCAGGTTGTGGTACACCCATTGGGTTGGCAATCGTTGCTACCACCAAAATACCAATGCTAATCAACAACAAAGGGGTCAATACTTTACCGATGCGATCCACCAACTTGCCCGGATTTAACGACAACCACCAGCAAACCACAAAGAAGGCAATGCTAAACAACATCAATTGAATACTGTGATCGCCAGCAGCCAAGAACGGCTCAATGCCCACCACAAATGATACGGTTGCCGTACGTGGCATGGCAAAGAATGGGCCAATGGTTAAATACAATAAAACTGCAAAAATAACACCATAAGCAGGATGAAAACGTGCACCCAACTCTTGCACATCTTTACATCCAGAGTAACCAATCGCCAGTACACCCAATAATGGTAAACCCACGCCTGTTACAATAAAACCCAACATTGCTGGCGTCAGATTCTCACCTGCTAATCGACCCAAACCTGCCGGAAAAATCAAATTACCCGCACCGAAAAACAGTGCAAATAGCATCAACCCAATGGCAACCAATGCCGAGCTTGATACTTTCGTTGTCGCATTTTTCATATGAATTTCTCTCAAAGTAGATGGTTATCCACCAATCCCAAAAGGCTGCCTTGTGAGCAGCCTAATTCCCATTGGGGTTATGTTTTTATTGTGTGCAAACCATTCAACCAGCAAACTGAATAATGGGCCAACCTTCTTGTTTTGCATAGGCTTCTAACACATCATCTGGATTTACTGCAACAGGTCGGTCAACCCATTTCAATAGTGGTAAGTCATTACGAGAATCACTGTAAAAATAAAGATGCTCATAATCTTCCACGGTTTTGCCGTGATTGTCTAACCACTCTTTTAAGCGAGTAATCTTGCCTTCTTGGTAACTGGGCACACCAACATAACCACCAGTAAAATCACCCTGATCATTGGTTTG
>JASLDB010000263.1 GCA_030151665.1 Neisseriaceae bacterium | reverse complement strand
GGGCTGGGAACCAATATTTTTTGCAAATCTTTATTGAAGTAGCCAATCATCAATACTTAGGAAAATTGCCCTCAGTGCTAAAATCTGAACAAAAAAATTATCCAAATCAAATGATAATTATTCGGGACATTTACGTTGCTAAAGGGTATGAATTAGAAGAGTTAGCAACAATTTTACAGGATTGGTGGATAAAATATCGCTAAGGCGCTTTCGTTTCACCCATGATTTATTTAAAAAAATAATGAATCTTACATTATTTTAGGTGGTGGCTTTTAGCCAAATCTGTTTGTTGATTGCTTTGGTTTGAATGCTCAAGCTTTAAATGCAAACTACTGTTTAAAGACACCACCCATTCCCATTTTTAGTACACCACTTATTCTTATATTTAGAGCACCACTTAATACAAAATAAATATCTCATGGCAGTAAATCTTTTGGTGCCATATACACTACTTTTTTAATACTTTTACCTGTATCTGATAAAGTACCATCATTGCTAGAAAGGGATTTTTTATGCTTACTGATAAAGAAATTGCAGACTTTTGTAAACAAACAGCAACACTTATATTGCTCAATAAATATGAAGAGGTTTATCAGTTGATAACAGATAATGCTCAAGATGATTATAATAAAAATCATCTTAAAAAAGATAATGACCATATGGTAAAAGTTCTTCTTTTAGATAAAAATACACTACGTGTATCCAAGCAAAAATATGATTGCGACGAATTAGGAGTTGTCATAGGAAATAATGATGGTATTTCAGCAGATTGCTCAGTATTTATAGAAGGAATAGAGTTTGAGCCAATGATCGATGCTGATGGATATCCTGTAGAAGATGTAGATGGGTCACATATTTCATCTGGAATTCGTTCAAATTACAGTAATTTTTATCGAATGGATTTTAGTCTAAAAAATATAGATGGTAATTTATTTATTGAGGAAATTAATATAGATAAGTAGAAGATTCAGCGAAAATTCTACTTTTTATGGTCTTAGTATATAGGAATTAGCGGTGTACTAAAAATAAGAACGAGTGGAGCATTAAGACAAGAATCTGCACTTTAAAAGGATTTTCGTGAATTTTATTGATAAAACAAAAAACTCAAGTACATGAAACACCACGACCGATTGCCGTTATGAGATATCAAGCAACCAGAAAAAATCCCACTGACAATGCAGTGGGATGATTGAATCGTGAATATTAAACTTTTTTCACAAATTCCGATTTTAAATTCATTGGGCTACCGTTAATTTTACAAGCAATATTGTGGTCGCCCTCTTGCAAACGAATACCGCTTACCTTGGTGCCTTGTTTAATCACTTGTGAGCTGCCTTTGATTTTCAAATCTTTAATCAACGTCACCGTATCACCATCTACCAATTCTTTACCATTGGCATCTTTGATGGTTAAGCCTTCATCTTCAGCTGGTGCCGCATCACCAATTGACCATTCATGTGCGCACTCTGGGCACACCAAATGGCCCGCATCTTCATATGTGTATTCTGATTGGCATTGTGGGCAAGCAGGTAATGTCATGTTATGTTCCTAAGCTGTTGAATGGTTTAAATATGGCAATATTATCGCACATATCAGCTATTTATAAAAATTCACGCTATCCAATAAAAAAGCTGCCCAACGGCAGCTTTTTCAACATCCAGTATTTAAGCGTCTCGTTTGTCTTTAAATAATTTCATCTTATCCAACACAAAATCGTCTTGGCTTAATAAATCAATGCCACATTCTAGATTTTCAAACCAATCCAAAAAGCGATTAACCATTTCTTTGCCTTTAAATGAAGCACCATGTTGTGGAACAATCCATTCCACATCCAATTGGCGAATCATTTGTGCCCAATATCTACAAGCCGCATTGCCACTCATATACCGTTGGTGGAATGCTTGCATTGAACCCGAAATCAAATGGTCATCAAAGTCTACTACCGTACCAGCTGCAGTATCAGCGTCCACCAAGGAAGCGCCTACATCACCACTAAACAGGATTTTACTAATCGGATCATAAACGTGGAAATTACCCACACAATGTAAGAAGTGGGCAGGGATTAATTGCAATTGGGTATTTTGTAATTGCACAAACATGCCTTCAGGTGGAATCGGGTTTAGGCGACCCACAGTTGCACCTTTTAGACAGAAGTGGGGAATAAAACGTTCCCATTCTTGAGCAATCAAAATTTCCGCATCAGTAATCAACAACCAACCATTCACCGAGGCAATAATATCTGGATCAGGATGGGATGCAAAAATATATTTTAAGCGTGAAGGAAGGAAGTAGTCCGACATTTCAGCCAACAGGTTTTTGTAAGTCAAGTTGCCACCTGGGTCTAGCAACATACCGACACCACCATTGGCAATGGCAAACTGGTTAGCTTGCACACCTTCGCCTGATACTAAGTCAGTAAATGCAATGCATTTATGATTTCCATCGTCGTATAACACTACAGACACAATTGCTCTCCTTCTTTACAGCAGATGCAGCTATTGTAATGACATTTGCTATAAATTTTCATAAATACACATCAAAAGTTGATTTGCATTAACTGACTTTGATTCAGCGCTTAGTCATGCTTGGTCTTCTTGACCACATTAATCAACTTTTAACAGCTCAACTTCAAAAATCAAAGTGGCATGGGGTGGAATGACACCACCTGCACCTTGTGCACCGTAACCCATGTGAGAAGGAATGGTTAATTTGCGTTTACCACCCACTTTCATGCCATCAAAACCTTCGTCCCAGCCTTTAATGACCATGCCAACACCCAATGTGATGGTCAATGGCTGTTTGCGTTCAAAACTTGAATCAAACAAAGTACCATCTTCTAAGCTACCTGCGTAATGAACGGTAATTTCACGACCTTTAACCGCTTGTGCGCCTGTACCAACAACCAAATCTTCAATGATTAATTCCATTGTATTTCTTTCAAGTGAAAATAAATACCAATTATACTGTGCTTTTCAAAAGACAACACAATCAAACCAAATCGGTCACAACGGTAACATGTGGATGTTGCAATAAATAAGTCACTGGCCATGCTTCATCTACCACACCAGCCATTAACTTTTCTAATGCTGCCCGTTTCTTTTCACCCAAAATCACAATAATAATGTGTTTTGCCGATAAAATAGAAGCGATGCCCATGGTCAATGCTTGGCAAGGAATGGTCTCATCCGCAGCAAAGAATCGGCTATTGACTGCCATGGTTGATTCGGTTAAATCTTCAAGGTGGGTCACAGAATCACTGCTGATACCCGGTTCATTGAACGCAATGTGACCATTTTCACCCACACCCAACAATTGAATATCCAAACCATGCTCGCATAAAGCCGCTTCATAATCAGCACAGGTTTGTGCCAAATTGGATGCCATCCCATCCAAT
>JASLDB010000187.1 GCA_030151665.1 Neisseriaceae bacterium | reverse complement strand
GGTTGCCCCATGTGTCTGCGGATGACCGCGCGCAATCTGGCTTGCAGCTCAATTAAAGCAAAAGGCTTAATCAAGTAGTCATCAGCACCGGCATCTAAACCTTCTATTCTATCCTCTAATGCATCACGGGCTGTAATAATCAAAACGGGTAGGGTGATGCCTTGTTCACGCCATTGTTTCAGCAGGTGAATACCATTGCCATCTGGTAAACCCAAATCCATTAGTATGGCACAATAGTTTTGTTGTGAGTCACTATCCAGATACTGTTTGGCTTGGGTAATACAATCTGCCACATCAAATGCGTATGATTCTTGGGTTAAGGCCTTTTTCAAGCCCATTTGTAGCAATAAATCATCTTCTATGATTAAAATTTTCATGGTTATCTTGTCTGACATTGGGCAAAAAGGTTAAGGGTATTATCATACTCTTTGGTTTGGATATTCCAAACACCCAATAGCGTATGGAAGATATTATCATGCGAGAAGCTATTTTTCTTAGCTACTTGCTGCATACAGGTTCTATTGATTTGTCGATTTTGATAAAAACTGTCATTGGCCCAGAAAATCATGGGAATATGGGTTTGTTCTTTGGGCGCAAACGAGTAGGGTGCGCTGTGTAAATAGACACCATTTTCACCCAACGATTCGCCATGATCAGAAACATACAACATAGCAACATCATATTCATCTTGGTGTTTTTTCAAATATTGAATGGTTTTGTCCAACATATCATCAACATGTAAAATAGTATTGTCATATACATTGGTTAAGGTTTCTTTGCTACAAGTTTCTATGGATTTGGTATCGCATGATGGTTTGAATAAATTGGCCAAATCTTGACGATAGCGCTGAAAATATTCTGGGCCATGACTGCCATTGGTGTGTAAGACAATCATGCTATTGCCTTTATTTTTGGCTAAGCGGCTATCTAAGTTATCCAATAAAAGTTCATCATGAAATAAGCCTTCTGACAAACCTGAATCTTTTTTCAGATAATCATAAACGCTTTCATTGGGTATTCGATTGCAAACACCTTTACAGCCACTGTCATTTTCACGCCAAAAAGAATAAATACCAGCTCGTTGGATGATATCCATGACGTTTTCTCGGTTTTGCTCCTTATAATCTACGCGTGGCATATTGGAGTACATGCAAGGTACTGATATGGCTGTGGCCGTGCCACATGAAGACACATCAGTAAAATTAACCAAGTCAGCATACTGTTTTAATTTGGGATTGGTTTCTCGAGGATAGCCATTAAGTGAGAAATTCTGGGCACGAGAAGTTTCACCCAATACCATGATGAAAATGGTTTTTTTATTGGTTGGTTTTGTTATTTTGGCATCCAAGCCAATTTGTTGTAGTGGTTGTGCTTTGGCTGTTAGGTGTTTTACATAGCCAATAAGACCGTTCAAATAATTATTGGGGGTGATGAGTTTAACCAAATCTTTATTATTGCGACCGATTGATGCATAGTCCTTATAAAGTGGCATGACAGCAGCAAATAAGACAATAAAGGAAAGAATAATTAATATTACACGATGCAAAATGGTTTTCCACCAAGAATTGGCGCGTGTTATTTTGATACGCAATAGCAATAAGGATGGAATAACACCAAAGCAAAACAGCCACAATAATAATCGCCATGTAATTAAATCACCAGCTTCTGCACTGGTGGTTTGCATGGTATTGGCAATCATGACTTTGTCCATGTAGATATTGTAGGTGAGTGCAAAATAATTGGTAGCAGCACTGGCCATTAAACAAAAAATAAGAAATGCTTTGGTGGTAAATCGCCAGCAAAATAAGCTAAATACCACGCTAATAAAACAACTCAAAAATACAAAGACCGAAAGACTCAGAATAATACCGCCTAAGCTGTGCATGTCTGTTAGGCTAGAAAGCTTACGCCAAAAAGCCATATTTTGGACCAAAACAAAAAATACTGCCATCAATACGATGATAGTGGTGTCTTTCATTGAAACTTGCCGTTTGGCAATACTTTTTATTGATTTAATTAATGATTTCATCTTTTCTTCAACTAAGTTAAGAATGCTTGATGCTGACATTATCAAGAATTTAGCTGAATAAAACCTTAAAAGTGTTAAGGTTTGCCAATAAAGATTAGGGCGGTTTTTACAGATATAAATTGATAGTGGTTTGAATGCTGAATGACGGCGTTTGTAACAATATTTTATTTGAAATATACTCTTATCTTTCTGTTAAAAATTGAAAGCACTGAGGCAATATGTTTGGTTTATTCATTGGATTTAGACGCCTGGGCCAGTGTTTGATACTCTGTTTTAAACAAGAAGAAAGCAAAGCACTATTGGTCTCAACTGGAACGGTATTGATGATAGGTACATTTTTTTACCATCAGGTTGAAGACATGGATTTTATTGATGCTTTTTATTTTAGTTTTGTTACTTTAGCAACGATTGGTTATGGTGATATCACGCCACACACAATATTAGGAAAACTTTTTACCGTCATTTACGGCATTTTAGGTCTTGGACTTGTTAGTTTATCTGTTGGTGTTATTGCACGAGAATT
>JASLDB010000175.1 GCA_030151665.1 Neisseriaceae bacterium | reverse complement strand
AACCGATGCAAATTAACGACATCACCATTATTGAAAACCAAAAACTTAAAAAAGCCATTACCGCTGCCGCTTTAGGCAATGCAATGGAGTGGTTTGATTTTGGTGTTTATGGCTTCTTGGCCTATGTATTGGGCAAAGTCTTTTTCCCCGATGCCAGCCCCAGTGTGCAACTGGTGGCTTCATTGGCTACTTTCTCTGTTCCTTTTTTGGTTCGTCCATTGGGCGGTCTGGTTTTTGGCATTTTGGGTGATAAACTTGGACGACAAAAAATATTGGCCATTACCATTATTATTATGTCGGTGAGTACCTTTGCCATTGGCTTGATTCCCTCTTATGCCAGTATTGGTATTTGGGCACCTATTTTGCTATTGCTAGCCAAACTCGCTCAAGGCTTTTCGGTGGGTGGCGAATACACGGGTGCAGCTATCTTCGTGGCAGAATATTCACCTGATAATAGACGCGGCTTTTTAAGTAGCTGGTTGGATTTTGGCTCCATTGCTGGCTTTGTTCTAGGAGCTGGCGTGGTACTTTTGGTGTCAACCATCGTAGGCGAAACGAATTTTGAATCATGGGGCTGGCGTATTCCTTTCTTCATCGCAGGCCCTTTGGGATTAATTGGTCTGTATCTACGCCATGCTTTGGAAGAAACCCCTACTTTCCAGCAACATGTTGATAGTCTCAGCGATGATGACAAGAACAATATCAAAACCCCTAAAAAAATTCCCTTTAAAGAAGTGGTTAAAAATAACTGGCGTGGTTTATTGGTTTGTGTTGGTTTGGTTATCGTCACCAACGTAACCTACTACATGTTACTAACCTATATGCCCAGCTACTTATCCTATAATTTGGGTTATTCAACTGATCACGGTGTGCTGATTATCATCGCCATTATGTGCGGTATGTTATTCATCCAACCGATTATTGGTTTATTAAGTGACCGATTTGGCCGAAAACCTTTTGTTATTTTGGGCAGTCTAGGTTTGCTTTTGTTTGCTATCCCCAGCTTTTACTTTATCAATAGTGGTGTGATTGGTTTTATTTTCTTGGGTTTATTGCTTTTAGCAGTGATGCTTAATTGTTTTACAGGTGTATCGGCTTCTATTATGCCGTCAATTTTCCCAACTGCCATTCGCTATAGTGCCATGGCCATTGCATTCAATATTTCGGTATTGATTGCTGGCTTCACCCCCACAGCCGCGGCTTGGTTGGTTGAAGTGAGTAGCAACTTATACATGCCAGCTTATTACTTAATGGCCGTGGCAGCCATTGGCTTGATGACCGGCATTAAGATGAAAGAAACCGCCAATCAACCCCTTAAAGGAGCAACACCAGCGGCATCAAGCAAAGCCGAAGCCCGTGAGATTTTGCAAGCACACTACGACAACATTGAAAGTCGCATTGAAAACATTGATGCTGAAATTGAGCGCTTACAGAAGAAACGCGCGACATTGGTTGACCAACATCCAGAAATTAACCACTGATAAGCCATGTATTAATCACCCCAAACCACGCCAATTGGCGTGGTTTTTTCATGCCAATTGGCACCATATAACCAAATTGAATTTGCAAACAACTAAGCATTCTTTCCTTTTTATTTAACAAACATTTAAAGTAAAAGCCATTAAAAATAATAGTTAAGAAGCGAAGAAGGAATTTCAACATGAATATCAACTATAAAACATGGGCCATTTTAGCGACAGCAGCAAGTCTGGCTGCTTGCTCACCCAATAAAGACACTGGCAGCAAAGAACAAGCTGCCAGTGATAATAAGGGTACTGATAAAGTAACGATACTCAATGTATCTTATGACGTAGCACGCGATTTATACAAAGACTATAACCCACTTTTTAATGAAAAACACCCCAATGTCACCATTCAGCAATCGCATGGTGGCTCGAGTAAACAAGCATTATCTGTTGCCAATGGTTTACAAGCCGATGTGGTGACCATGAACCAAGGATCAGACATTGATTTATTGGTTAAAAAAGGGTTGGTGGCAGCTGATTGGGCCAAGAAATTCCCCAACAATGCCGTACCGTTTACCAGCAGTACTGTGTTTTTGGTGCGCAAAGGCAACCCACAAGGCATTAAGGATTGGTCAGATTTAGCCAAAGACAATATCAAAGTGGTGATTTCCAACCCCAAAACCACAGGCAATGGCCGTTACTCTTTCTTGGGTGCTTATGGTTTTGCCTTAAAAGCCAATAACAATGACGATACCAAAGCTAAAGCTTTTGTGAGCAAAATCTTGGCCAATGTCCCCGTATTTGAAAATGGTGGTCGTGCTGCCACCACCACATTTACCCAACGCAATATTGGTGATGTATTGGTAACATTTGAGAATGAGGCCAATTTGGCAGCCAAACAATTTAGCCAAGGCCAATATGAAATTGTTTATCCAAGCTACACTGTTCGCATGGATAGCCCTGTGGCAGTAGTCGATAGCGTGGTTGACAAAAAAGGCACTCGCCAAATCGCCACTGATTATTTAAGCAATTTGTGGAGCAAACCCGCACAAGAATTGGGCGCAAAATTGTACCTACGACCAGCAGATAATGATGTTTTGGCGGCACACAAAGATTCATTGCCACAACTTAATACGTTTAACCCCAATGATGTATTTGGTTCATGGGATGACATTATGCCCAAATACTTTGGTGATGGTGGTGTCTTTGATCAGTTGACCAATAAACGCGCACAATAAGGGCTTAAGCAATGAAATTACTCAAGTCCCCCAGTGTTTTACCGGGTTTTAACCTCAGCCTCGGTATTACCATCTTGTGTTTATCGCTTTTGGTTATTTTGCCATTTGCCATGATGGCGGCTAGCACAGCACAAATGGGCTTGGGTGCATTTTGGCATACCATTAGTGAACCCAAAGTATTATTGGCCATTTGGCTCAGTTTGCGCATGGCTTTTTGGGCCATGCTCACCAATTTGGTATTCGGCACATTATTGGCTTGGGTATTGGTTCGCTATGATTTTCCAGGGAAAAACATTGTCAACGCCTTGGTAGATTTGCCTTTTGCCTTGCCCACAGCCGTCACTGGTATTGCACTGGCAACCATTTATGCACCCAATGGTTGGATTGGCCAAATATTTGCCCAATTTGATACCAAAATTGCCTTTACCCCAAAAGGCATTTGGATTGCCTTGGTGTTTGTCAGCTTGCCATTTATTGTTCGTGCAGTCCAACCTGTACTGGAAGAACTGTCCAACGAATATGAAGAAGCCGCTGCTACTTTAGGGGCTAGCCGTTTGACCACGTTTCGCCGTGTGGTTTTGCCCGAAATTTTACCTGCATTGTTAACAGGTGCTGGCATGATGTTTGCTCGCGCCACGGGTGAATATGGTTCTGTTATTTTCATTGCGGGCAATATCCCCATGGTATCGGAAATCTTACCCTTGATTATTACTGGCAAGTTAGAACAATACGATGTACAAGGTGCATCAGCTGTTTCACTCTTTATGCTGATGATTTCATTTTTGATTTTGTTCTTATTGAATGCAGGTCAATGGGCATTGAGTAAACGAGCAGGAGCCAAAGCATGAAAACCAACCCCAATATTACTGAACCACGCATTGTCCAATGGCTATTAATCGGCATTGCTCTATTGTTTTTGGTGCTGATGTTAATTGTGCCTTTGGTGGCCGTTTTTTATGAATCCTTGCGCAATGGTTGGGATTTGTATATTAATTCGCTTACCAATGACGAAGCATTGTCCGCCATTCGCTTAACTTTGATTACGGCTGCTATTGTCGTGCCAGTTAACGCGATATTGGGCATTGCCATGGCTTGGCTACTGACCCGTTTTGATTTTCGGGGCAAACAATTTCTCACCACACTATTGGACTTACCCTTTTCGGTATCCCCTGTGGTAGCCGGTTTGATGTTTGTCTTGCTGTTTGGTGCCAATACCTTTTTGGGCGGCTTTTTAGAAGAACATGGTATTCAAGTGATTTTTGCCATCCCCGGTATTGTGTTGGCAACCTTGTTTGTGACCTTCCCCTTTGTTGCCCGCGAGTTGATTCCACTTATGCAAGCACAAGGCGATAGTGAAGAGCAAGCAGCCTTGATTTTGGGTGCCAATGCTTGGCAAATGTTTTGGCGCGTAACCTTACCCAATATCAAATGGGCACTGATTTATGGCATTATTTTGACCAATGCCCGTGCCATGGGTGAATTTGGTGCAGTGAGTGTGGTATCTGGCCATATCCGTGGTGAAACCAACACCATTCCCTTATTGGTTGAGATTTCTTATAACGAATACAATTTTGTGGGTGCATTTGCGCTATCTAGCGTTTTGGCCATTTTGGCTTTATTTACCTTGTTCATTCAAGACATTATTACCCGCTTACAAAATAAAAAATTGGCCATGTCGGAAAGGGCTGAATCATGAGTATCCACATTCAACAACTCAATAAACATTTTGGTGCTTACCATGCCTTGCAAAATATCAACCTAACAGTACCAACAGGTAAATTAACCTCGCTATTGGGTCCATCTGGTTGTGGCAAGACCACGTTATTGCGCATCATTGCCGGCTTGGACAATGCAGACAATGGTAAAATTTTATTTGATGAACAAGATGTCACCCACACCCATGTTCGCGATCGAAAAGTGGGCTTTATGTTTCAACACTATGCTCTTTTTCGCCACATGAATGTTTTTGACAATGTCGCCTTTGGCCTGACAGTATTGCCCAAAAAAGAGCGACCGACGAAAGCCCAGATTCAAGCCAAAGTAAAATCATTATTGGAATTGGTGCAACTAGACCATTTGGCAAAATCTTATCCACATCAATTATCAGGTGGTCAACGCCAACGCATTGCCTTGGCAAGGTCATTGGCGGTATCACCCAAACTGCTGTTATTGGATGAGCCTTTTGGCGCTTTGGATGCAAAAGTTCGCAAGGAATTGCGCACATGGTTACGCAATATTCACCACGAATTAAACATCACCAGTATCTTGGTCACACATGACCAAGAAGAAGCCCTAGAGGTTTCTGATGAAATCGTGGTCATGAACCACGGCAAAATCGAACAAATTGGCAATGCCCAAAGCCTATACCAACATCCTGAAAACGCATTTGTCACCGAGTTTTTGGGTGAAACCGATGGCTTTGAAGGGTTTATTGAAAACAACACATGGCATTATCGTAATTTTGCATGGTCATTGGCACCAAAAAAATGGCAACAACAACACGCCATTGCCTATATTCGCCCTCATGAATGGCAAGTGGGCACTGTACAAAACCAAGACACTGCCATGCTTCAAGGCAAAATACACGATGTCCATGTTTCTGGTGCCTTGGTGCATGTTTTGTTAAGCGATATTGATAACCCCAATCAAAAAATTCACTTAAGCCTAGCCTCCAGTGAAGCATCACAATGGGATTTGAGCACTGGCAATGTCTTGCCACTCACCCCCAAGCAATTGTACGTTTTTGGCAGCAATGCTTTATTGGATTATGCCATTTAACCATTTTATTTAACCAATTCCCATTTTCTGATTTCCTTCTTTTGGCCCATGCATTGCATGGGCATTTTTTTAGCTAGCATATCGACTACACAATTTTTGCCAAACAAGCGATAATCTAAGCCTAAGAAAAATTACAGGAAAAACATGCAAAGCTATCAATCACTATCGGCTTGGGTCTACCAAATTGACAAACCCATTGGCAAAAGCTTTGGCGATGTCGAGTATTATCAATCTCGTTTACAAGGCATAACAGGGCCAATTTTAGAACCCGCCGTTGGCACTGGGCGAATTTTGATTCCCCTATTGCAAGCAGGTCTTGCTGTACAAGGCTTTGACTTATCCACAGCCATGTTGACACATTGCCAAAACAATCTTAAACAGTTTGGCTTTGACAGCCATACAGTGTGGCAAGATGACATGACCTCTTTTCAATGTCCACAAAACATGGCTGCCATTATTATTCCAACGGGTACATTTTTGCTATTGGATAATGAGCAAAAAGCCATCCGAGCCTTGCAATGTTGTTTTGAACAATTGCAATCTGGAGGTAAATTACTAATCGACACCTGTTTGCAACATAATTTTGTACTTGGTCAAAGCAGTAGCCGAGAATTTTATGCTGATGATGAGCATCTCATTACCTTACACACCACCCATGCTGATATTGATTATATTGAACAAGTGACCACTAGCCACCACAAATACGAGCATTGGCACCATGGCAAACTCATCAACAGCGAATGGGAAGTGTTTCGCCTCAAATGGTTTGGCGTTGCAGAATTTACCCGATTATTGGCACAAATGGGCTTTGTGGATATTAGCATTTCTGCCGATTACCAATACTTACACACCCCCAACAACCAAACTGAGGTCATGACTTTTGAAGCTTATAAACCTTAAATCTGAACATGATTGGCCATGGGATTTATTGCTCTTGGCAGACCCTAACGAAAACATGGTGCGCCAATATGCCACGCGTGGACAAGTTTGGGCTTTGCAAGCACATCAACACATCATTGCCGTGATGGTAATCTTGCCAACACGACCACAAACCATAGAAATCATGAATTTGGCAGTAGCCCAAAGCCATCAAGGGCAAGGCTTGGCCAAAAAACTATTGGCGCACGCCAAAGAAATTGCCATGCAGGCTGCTTATACACAATTGGATGTGGCAACGGGCAACAGCAGCTTATCGCAACTGGCCTTGTACCAAAAAGCAGGTTTTCGCATAAGCCACATTGAGCACGATTTTTTTGTCAAACACTACGCTGAGCCCATTTTTGAAAATGGTATTCAATGCCAAGATTTGATTCACCTGTCGCAAACATTAAGCGCAAAATAGCAACTTTTTAGCCATGTTGCACTCTCGTTTACTTCTATTCAAAAAAACAAACCCGATATGCAAAAAACACTGCCATTGCTCTTGATTGCCCTTTTGTTAAGTGCTTGTACCAGCAAAAAGCCCAAGCCTTGCACTGTTGTTCCTGCGCAATTGCTGCAACCCATCAAGGGTACTTACCCCCAATCAGCAATGGAGCAAAATGATCAAGGTCCGGTTAAAATTAACATAATGATTGATGAAACAGGCAAAGTCAGCGAAGTGATTTTTCTGAAAAAAAATCGCAGCAGTGCACTAAACCGTGCCGCGGAAAAGGCTGCACGAAATGCCAAATTCAAACCCGCTAGCTGCGGTAAAAAAAACATCAAAAGCCAAGTAACCACCACCATCCTCTTTACACTCAAATAAAAAAACACCGAAGACAATGCTTCGGTATTTTAAAACAATCACAATTTTTTATAATACGCCCAATGCCTTTGCATGAAATGCCAAATGCTCGTCAATGAAACTGGCGATAAAAAAATAACTGTGATCATAGCCGTCTTGCTGGCGAATGGTTATAGGGTATTGTGCTTTTTTTGCTACCATTTGCAAGACTTCAGGCTGCAATTGCACAGGCATAAAACCATCTGCACTGCCTTGGTCAATTAACATCGGTAGATGCACTTGGGCTTTTTCGATTAAGGCACAAGTATCATAGTCTTGCCATGTTTGCTTGTCATTGCCCAAATAAAGCTCCAAGGCTTTTTGCCCCCAAGGCACATCACTTGAATTCACAATCGGCGCAAAAGCAGACACCGAAGCATAGTTGTGTGGTAAACGAAGCGCACAAACCAAAGCACCATGACCGCCCATCGAATGCCCCATAATGCTTTGCTTACCATTGGTGGCAAAATTATCTTGGATAAGTGCTGGCAACTCTTGGGTCACATAATCAAACATCTGATAATGTGTATGCCAAGGCGCTTCAGTGGCATTGACATAAAACCCCGCACCCAAACCAAAATCCCAAGCACCATTGGCATCATCTGGTACACCTTCGCCACGGGGACTGGTATCAGGTGCCACCAAAATCAAGCCTTTTTCTGCTGCCATGCGTTGTGCACCTGCTTTTTGCACAAAATTTTCATCGGTACATGTTAAGCCTGACAGCCAGTACACCACAGGCAATTTTTCACCACTTGCCGCTTGTGGTGGCAAAAAAACGGAAAATCGCATGGTGCAATTAACCGTTTGGGCTTGATGCTCATAGCGCAATTGCCGCCCTGAAAAGCAACGCTGTTCACCCAATAATTGAATGCTCATGGTCAATGCCTTTTTTAGTAATGAATCACTGTGCGAATGGATTTTCCTTCGTGCATCAAATCAAATGCTTCATTGATTTTTTCCAAAGGCATGGTGTGGGTAATGAATTTATCCAATGGAATCGCACCTGCTTGGGCTTTGGCAACATAATCTGGCAATTGGCTGCGACCTTTTACGCCACCAAAAGCCGAACCACGCCACACACGGCCTGTTACCAATTGGAAGGGTCGGGTGCTGATTTCCTGACCTGCTGGCGCCACGCCAATAATGGTCGATTCGCCCCAACCTTTGTGGCAGCACTCTAAGGCAGAACGCATTAACTGCACATTGCCCACGCACTCAAACGAATAATCCACACCACCATCGGTCATTTCCACAATCACATCTTGAATCGATTTGTCGTAATCTTTTGGATTAACACAATCGGTAGCACCCAGTTCACGCGCCATGGCAAATTTATCAGGATTAATGTCCACTGCAATAATGCGACCAGCTTCTGCCATTTTTGCACCGATAATCGCTGCCAAGCCAATGCCGCCCAAACCAAAAATTGCCACGCT
This sequence comes from Neisseriaceae bacterium, assembly GCA_030151665.1. Lineage (GTDB taxonomy): Bacteria > Pseudomonadota > Gammaproteobacteria > Burkholderiales > Neisseriaceae > JASLFS01. The sequence goes on along the minus strand of JASLDB010000175.1, from coordinate 9,190 downwards.
AGCGCCTTTTTCCACTTTGGCGGTATTCAAAACTGCACCAATGCCAGTGGTGACACCACAGCCCAATAAACACACTTCCTCTAATGGTGCTTCTTTGTCAATTTTGGCCAAAGACACTTCAGGCAAAACCGTGTATTCCGAAAAAGTAGAGCAGCCCATGTAATGGTAAATCGGCTCACCATTGTGGCTAAATCGGGTCGTACCGTCTGGCATCAAGCCTTTGCCTTGCGTTTCACGAACCGAAGAGCACAAATTGGTTTTGCCAGATGTGCAGAATTTGCATTGACCACATTCAGCGGTGTACAAAGGAATCACATGATCGCCAACGGCCAATGATGTCACGCCCTCGCCCACAGACTCGACAATGCCACCGCCTTCGTGTCCCAAAATACAAGGGAAAACACCTTCAGAATCTGCACCTGATAAAGTATAAGCATCTGTATGGCAAACACCTGTTGCCACAATGCGAACACGCACTTCGCCCGCTTTCGGTGGTGCCACATCCACATCCACGATTTTTAATGGCTCATTCGGGGCAAATGCCACCGCTGCTTTGCAAGTAATCACGTTATTTGACATCCAACTCTCCTGTTTGTGCGTGCATCAAAAAGGCTTATATTAACTGTATTTATACCATTTGTGACCCATGGGATTCATTTATTCTAGGTACTTTAAAAATCAATCCCACGAATCTTAACGATTTAATGCCTTAATAAGCGCCACACCAAAACCGTTGCCACCATGGGTGCCAAAGCAAAAATAGCAAAAAGATACCATGCTGCTGATTGTGCACCCAATACCCCACCCACACTCACCAAACCTGCTTGATTCGCCACCACTCCTGCCAAGGCCGCAGCCAAAGCAGTACCGTACAACTGCACCGTGGTAATAGACGAAGCGGTCAATGCCTCTTCACCCGATGGCGCCGCAACCAATACCCGATTCAATAAATGCGGCCAAATCAAACCAATGCCAAACCCTATACCAGACAAAGCAATGCCATCAATAATCATCAATACCATTGTGTTAACTGGGGTTTGTGTTTGTGGCATGCTCAGCGCCAAAACCACCAGCGATACCGCTACCAAGATAGGTCCAATTTGCATCAAGCGATGTGCCGCCTTACCTGTTTTAGCGGCACTGGCCAATGAGGATAAGGTCCAACCTGCCGACATAAATGCCGTCATGTACCCTGCTCCCAATGGGCTTAGACCATGCAGCAATTGCAAAAAATACGGCACAAAAATTTCGGTGGTCATGCCCATGATTAACAACACCATAATTAAATACACTTGGCACAAACCAGACGAGAAACGATACGAACCTGTGGGCAATAATTTGTGCTTGGCTTGGCTATCGATCACCATCATCAATAGCAACATCATCAAACCACCACCCAAAGTCATGCTCGTCCAAACCCAATCGTTGCGCAAACTGGCCAACGAAATGGCCACCACTGATGCCACCAACAAAGACAAACTCAACCACGGCAATTGTTGGGTTGGGTTGTTGCTGTTATTGGCGGTTTTGCCAACTATTTGCTGCCAAACCACCCATGCCAACACACCAGCAATGGGCAATAATGTCCAAAAAGCCCAGCGCCAGTGACCACCTTGGGCAAAAAAGCCTCCTATAGTTGGGCCCAATAACGTGGCAACGCCCCACATACCAGATACCAAAGCCGTTGCCCTTGTCCACAAATGCTTAGCAAATACGATGCGAATCAAGGTATAACCCAGCGCAAACAACATGCCACCGCCCAAACCTTGCAATGCACGGCCCACCAATAAAAACCACATGGCAAAAGCCGATGCGCACCAAGCAGAGCCCAGAGCAAAAACAAACAATGCCATGATGTATGTCCCTTTGGGCCCCAGTTTCACCATGGTTTTACTGGTTAAAGCAGAACCCATAATCGACGCCACCACAAACAAGGTGGTGTTCCATGAGTAATAGTCCAAGCCCCCAATATCGGTCACAATATTGGGTAAAATCGTGGTTACGATATACATATTGATGGCATACAAAGCCACACCACCAACCAAGGTCAAAGAGCGCAAAGCATTTTTGCCTCGAAACAAATCCCCCCATGTGGCTGTTATGTCATTTGATTGTGCTGATGCGTTTGATTGACTAGACATTTTTGTCATTCCTACTTATTATCCAAGTTATAACTTGGATAATATACCGACCACAATGAATAATACAAGTAATAACTTGGATAAACCCATCAGCCCTGCCATGAAAAGGATGCTATTCAGCATCAAAACCAAAGGCCCTATTGCCACCGCTGATTTGGCCAAGGCGTTGGACATGACAGGTGAAGCTGCCCGACAACTGGTACAAAAATTATTGGAAAACCACTGGATTGAAGGTGAGCAATTGCATGAAGCCCAAGTGGGTCGACCCAAACAAAGTTGGGTCATTAGCGAAGCGGGCAATCGCTTTTTTCCAGACAACCATGCTTATTTAACCGTGCAGTTATTGCAATCGGTTGAAGCCATTTTTGGTGCAGCTGGCTTAGAAAAATTAATTACTGAGCGAGAAAATTTAACACTGATTCAATACCAAGCCGCTTGTGTTGGCCCCAGTGTAGAAGAAAAAATAACGCAATTGGCCAATATCCGCACTGAAGAAGGCTATATGGCACAAGTGCAAGTGGATGGCTTGGATTATTTACTCATTGAAAACCACTGCCCCATTTGTGCTGCCGCCCAAAAATGCCAACAATTTTGCCGATCTGAACTGCAATTATTCCAACAAGTATTGGGCCAAAAAACCAAAGTCACTCGAGAACAACATTTGCTCAATCAAGCTCAGCGCTGCGTGTATCGCATCCGACTACTGACTTAAGCTTTCTTGTCATGCGTTTTTTTTAAACGGTTCACCAAGGCATGTGTTTATTGGTAAAAGCATTCAAACCAACAATAAGCCAAAAACACTGTCCTTATTTTCAATATATTTTGGTTAGAGCACCATGTGCGACTGCAATCATTTCTTAATAAGAAACAATTCATTTATTCAATAGGCATTTTTCAACAACAAGAAAACCATGATAATGGTGACAACTTATTTAAAAGGGATGCACCATGAAAAAATCAATGACTGCCTTAACGCTTTCTTTGGCTTTTGGCACAGCAGCTGCCGCCGATTTAAACATCGAAGTCTATAACCCAGGTGAGGACAGCATGTTTGCCATTTCATCTGAACTCATCAGTGGCCCCAAAGAAATGGTGTTGATTGATGCACAATTTCAAACCAATGATGCCCAACAATTGGTTGATAAAATCAAAGCATCGGGCAAAACATTGACCACGATATACATTAGCCATTCAGACCCTGATTTTTATTTTGGTCTAGAGCCATTACAAAAAGCATTCCCCAAAGCCAAAATCGTTGCCACCCAAGCCACGGTCAATGCCATTAAAGGCAATTACCAGTTAAAAGCCGATTATTGGTTCCCCATTATGAAAGCCAATGCCCCAAGCAAAGTGATTGTGCCTGAAGTATTAAATGGCAATCAATTGACTGTTGATGGCGAAACATTGCACATTAAAGGTGGCGATATTGATCCAAAACATACCTATGTTTGGGTGCCACAGCAAAAAACCATTTTGGGTGGCGTTAATGTATATGGTAACAATATCCATGTGTGGATGGCAGACAACCAAAGTGCTGCATCTCAAAGCAAATGGCAACAAACCTTACAACAAATGCAAGCACTAAAACCAAAAGTGGTGATTCCAGGTCACTTCTTGCCGGGTGCTAAACTCAATACCCAATCTATCGCCTTTACCAGTCAATACATTGGCAAAATGCAAAACGCGGTTCAAAAAGAAAACAATGCCCAAGCAGTTATTGATAGCATGAAGAAACAATACCCTGCATTAAAAGACGTTAGCTCTTTGGAGTTGAGCGCTAAAGTATTAAAAGGCGAAATGCAATGGCCTTAATCACACCATAATCAAAACACACACATCAAAAAACGCCACAGTATCAATCTGTGGCGTTGTATTTTTAACATCAATATTAATCAAATAAGTCGCGTAACTTATCCATAAATGATTTTTGACGAGGCGTTTGACTGCGTTCCATGCCTGTTGAAATGGTTTCAAACTCCGCCAAGATTTCTTTTTGGCGATCTGTGAGATTGACAGGGGTTTCCACCACAATATGGCAATACAAATCGCCCATGGTGCTAGAGCGCAATGATTTCACACCTTTGCCTTTAACACGCATTTTGCGACCAGTTTGGGTTTCGGGTGGAATGGTCAATTTCACGCGGCCATCTAATGTTGGTACTTCCACTTCACCACCCAATGCTGCCGTGGTAAAGCCAATAGGCAATTCACAATGCAAATCCATGCCATCGCGTTCAAATACTTTGTGACCCTTCACATGAATAATCACATACAAATCGCCTGAATGACCACCATGTGTACCGGGTTCACCTTCGCCTGTTAAACGAATGCGACTGCCATCATCCACACCTGCTGGAATATTCACTTCCAAGGTTTTGCTGGTTTTCACATGACCTGCACCACGGCATTTAATACAAGGGTCTTTGATTTCTTGACCTGTACCATGACAAGTTGGGCATGTTTGCTGTACTTGGAAAATTGCTTGGCGTACATTTACCACACCATGACCGCCACAAGTGTGACAAGTCGTAGGACTTGAACCTGGTTTGGAACCAGAACCATGACACACATCACATTGGTCATGTGTTGGAATGGTAATTTTCTTTTTAATGCCTTTGGCAGCTTCTTCTAAGGTGATTTCAATATCATAGCGCATGTCATTGCCATCAAAGTTTTGCTGACGACCACCGCCACTGGCACCACCACCAAACATTTGACTAAAGATATCGCCAAAATCAAAGCCGCCGGCACCACCACCGCCAAAGCCACCACCGAAACCGCCGCCGCCACCCATGTTAGGGTCAACGCCTGCATGACCATATTGGTCATAGGCTGCTTTTTTCTCAGGGTTTGATAAGATATCGTAGGCTTTTTGAATCTCTTTAAATTTTTCTTCTGCTTCTTTGTTATCAGGGTTGCGGTCAGGGTGGTATTTCATGGCCAATTTGCGATAGGCTTTTTTAACTTCGTCTTCGCTGGCACCACGTGCAACGCCCAATACTTCATAAAAATCTTTTTGGCTCATGGTTTACACTGATAAAATTGGTTTTCAATGTTTGACACATGGGGGCGAAGCGATAAATATCAAGTTGAGTGTTTGTCTTAAGTGCTCATTTTTTCATTCACCACATCACATTTTCCAAACCACCTAACTGACACGCTATATTAACCCAACAATCTTCCACACTTCATTGCCAAACGATTACAGGTGTAACACGTGCACATTTAAAAACAACTGAACTTTCCCATGCCATTATCATCCAATGGTTTTATTTGATGATTCAACAAACAACACAAGGATTCAATGCATGTCAGACAACAACTCTCGATTTATTACAATTTTGGGTTGGGTGGCAACAGTAACCGCTGTGGCCATGTATGTGTCTTATATTCCGCAAATCATGGACAATTTAGCTGGCCACAAAGGCAACCCCATTCAACCCCTTGCAGCAGCCGTCAACTGTATTTTGTGGGTGATTTATGGCCTTAAACGCAAGGATTACCCCATTAGTGTCGCCAATGCCCCTGGCGTTATTTTTGGTGTCATTGCCTTTTTTACCGCCTTATAATACAAAAAATCCCCAGCCTAATGCTGGGGATTGTTGTCAGTTATCAACACACACTTAATGGGTAAAGAAGTTAATCAACCAAGTGTGATAAGGAATCGACACAATATCAATCAACACTGCGCCACTTAAAGGCACAATCATGAAAGCTTTACTCGACACCAATTTGTAACGCTCACACACTGATGACATATTGGCCATGGCATTCGGTGTTGCACCCAAACCATGTCCCATCAAACCTGAACACATCACAGCAGCATCGTAATTTTTGCCCAATAAGCGGAAAATCACAAACACCACCATCGCCACCAATGCCGTTACTTGCAAGAACAAGATAATGAACAATGGCAACGCCACACTTTGCAATTCCCAAATCTTCAATGACATCATCGCCATGGTTAAGAACAAACCCAAGGACACTTCTGAAATCAAATTAATAGACTTTTCATTAATGCGGAACAATTTAATACCATCATTCACATTACGCACCACAATGGCAATAATCATGGCACCCACATAGCTAGGCAACGAGAAACCAGTCAGGGCTGTAAATTTAGCCGAAGCCAATTGACCAACCACCATAATACCCAAAATCAAGCCCAAGGTTTTCAAGAAAGCATGGGCATCAATGTCTTCAATTTTGCCCAAAATGGTTTTGTTTTCAGTTTGTTTGGGTGCAGTTGGCTCATCGACTTTAATCTCCACCTTGTGTCGACGAATCAAATAGCTAGCAATTGGGCCACCCAATAAACTGCCCGTAATCAAACCAAACGTTGCCGATGCAATGGCTGCCACCGTTGCTGATTGCACGCCCAAATCTTCTGCCATGCCACCAAATGCAGCCGCACCACCGTGACCACCAGTCAATGACACCGCACCTGCCATTACACCAATAACAGGATGTATATCCAATAATGATGCCAAAGCCACGCCAAAGGTATTTTGGAAAATTGCCACAAACCAACACACCAATAAATACACAATCAACAATTTGCCACCTGTGCGCAAAATGCGAAAACTACCATCAATGCCCACGGTGGTGAAAAACGCTACCATCAAAAAGCTTTGCATACTGGTATCAAATGTGAATTCAGCCGTGCCACTGGATTTTAACGCCCAAACAATCAAACTCACCAAAAAACCACCAATTACAGGGGATGGGATACAGAATTTTTGCAGCCATTGAATGCGTTTTTTTAAATGAACGCCCAATAACAAGCACATAACTGTTAAAAACAATGTGCCTAAGGCATCGAATTGCAAACTCATGGTAAACCTCTATTTCTTCTTAATGTGATGCAAACAAAAATTGATAAACAATATACGCAGCCAATTTGGCGGTACGGTTATCAATGTCAAACGTTGGATTGCACTCGGCAATGTCCAGTAAACGAATCTTGTTGGTTTTTTGAATGTATTGGAAAATCGTTTCAAATGTTGTCAAATCAATGCCTTTGACCGCAGGTGCGCTGACACCTGGTGCAATCGGTGCTGAAAAAGCATCTAAATCAATCGTGACATAGGCGTAATCTACCTTGGCCAAAAAGCCATCAACGACAGCCAAAACCGAATCAATATTGGCCATATTCACTTCGCTGTCCCGCAAATAGGTACAACCCAATCGATCCGCAGTATCAAACAACACCTTGGTATTACCATGATTGGCAACGCCCAAACACAAATAAGAAAATGGCTGATTGTGTGCCGCAGATAATTGGGCCGCTTGTAAGAATGGTGTACCTGATGTGGCTTCATTGGCTTCTCGCAAGTCAAAATGGGCATCAAAGTTAATAATACCGATGGTTTTTCCTGCTTCATGCTCTTGCATGTATTGGAAAATACCACTAAAGCTACCGAATGCCACTTCATGACCACCCCCCAGAACAATGGGCGTTGTCCCCTCTACCAAGGTTGCCGCTACAGCATTAGCAAGACGAGCTTGCGCAGCTTCTAACTGACCATCATCACAATGCACGTTGCCTTTGTCGATTAAATGCACAGGGCTGTGCACTGGTAAACCCGCCAATTGCTTGCGAATCAAATCAGGCGCAGCCACCGCACCAACACGGCCTTTATTGCGCTTTACACCTTCATCAGAAGCAAAGCCCAATAATGCAAACTGAGCATGGTCATTTTGGTTAATCACTTGGTGAATACGGTGATGCTCTACACCATCACCATCGGTGCGACCTTGCCATTGGAAATTTTGTTCTAACATCACTTACTCCCAGTTAATTAATTTACTCATGTTTTTGGCTGCTGCCACTGTGGCAGCAATCAACTTGTCTTTTTGTGCTTCGGCACGAAAAGCTGGTACCATCACCGACACCACGGCCAATAATTCGTTATTTTTGAAAATAGGTGCCGAAACACCCAATACCCCTTCATCAATTTCACCCACAGACAAACCATAACCTTGTCTGCGAATCTGAGCCCAGTCTTGTTGTAATCCTACTTTGACATCATCATTGATGACATGCTCATGGCTTTCAAACACCAGCTCTTGATACGCTGCATCACGAAATGCCAATAAGGTTTTGGCACTGGCACCTTTAAGCAAGGTATTGCCCTTGCCCATGTCAAAAGAACAACGCAAAGCCTGTTCAGACTCAATCATGTTCACACAAATGGTTTCACGCAGGTTATTGGTAATCACCGCCACGGTTTCTTTGCTTTGCTTGGCCAACCACACCAATTCTGGCTCAGTCGACTTCACCAACAAACTGTGCTCATGGTATTGGCCCAAAACTTTTAGACTCTGCGCCCCCACGGTATAGGTGCCATATTGCTTAGAATAAGTCACAAATTCCCAATTTTTGAGAATAGCCAATAAGCGATACACAGTTGATAACGGAATGTTCAGTGCTTTAGAAATGGTTTGGGGTTCAACAGGCCAATCCTCTGCCGAAACAAAAGATAAAATATTCAATGCCCTATTTAAACTATTCATGTTCTCACCTTTGTATTTGTTTTTTCTTATGTGCAAAAATTATCAATAAACAAAACTTAACACAAGTTACATTCCTAAAATACGAGAATATTATTTTTTATTTACACATGCCCATTTCACTCACACCCAATAAATAAAATGCCAAAAGAATAACAAAACAAGGGCAAGCCATAATAGACCTGCCCTTGCTGGTTAAATCAAAATTTAAGTATGAAAAGAAATAATGAGAATATCGTTAAGAAAAAATAATCAGCAAATCAGAAGAATTGAACCATCTATGAAAGTACTGGGGATGCATATGATAATGCCCTAGCGGAAACCATTAATGTCTTGTATAAAATGGAAGTCATACACTGCAAATCAAGCTGGAAAAGTAAATCCGAAGTTGAAATAACCACATTGAATTAGGTGTATTGGTTCAATACAGAAAGATTATTGGAGCCATTTGGTTATGTTTTCCCTTTGGTATTTGAAAAACGATAGGCAGATTCAAGTATGAAGTGCGAAAACGGTAGTGGAAGCCATCACTTCAA
>JASLDB010000109.1 GCA_030151665.1 Neisseriaceae bacterium | reverse complement strand
TTACCTGTTTCAGGATTCACCAAAATGCTTGGCCAAGCATTAACCACAATCATAATCACCATGCCCCAGATAAACAAAGGCCAATGCCAAGTCGATTGTGGCTGAACCTCAGTCTGAGTGGTTTCGCTACTCATGACCCACACCAGCTTGATTGTCAGTAGCCTGTTTACGGTCTTCCTCAAACTCTCCCCACAACACATTCAAAATCCCCAAGGACACTGCCAGTGTCACTCCCAATACCCAAGCGAAATACCACATATTGTCTCCTTAGCTAAATTAATAAAGTGTATGGCTGTTTTCACGCACATAATCAGTCGTTACTTTGCCACGCATCACACTATAAGCCCAACGGGTGTATAGCAAAATAATAGGCACAAAAATCAATGCCACCACCAACATCACCCCCAAGGTTAACTGGCTCGATGCACTGTCCCACAAGGTCAAGCTCATATTGGGATTAGACGAAGATGGCATCATAAATGGGAACATTGCCACGCCAGCCGTACCGATAATACCAATAATCGCCACAGCTGAAGTCCAAAACGCCCAAAATGTCTTTTGCCCTTTTAGTAAAACAAATGACAAACCAAAACCCACATAAGCCAAAGCAGGCACCATCCACAAAATGGGTTTGGCTTGGAAATTGTGCAACCAAGCGCCCATTTCTCGCACCACGGTTTTGGTCGTTGGATCAGGCAGCATATTGGGGTTCACCGCACTTGTCATCACATAACCTGAAATGCCCGTGCTCACCCACACACCTGCCAAAGTAAAGCCAATCAATGACAACATAATAGTAATACGGCTAAAGCGACGTGCACGCGCTTGCATCGCGCCTTCAGTACGGTGAGTTAAATACACACCACCATGGGCAATCACCATGCTCGAAGACACCACACCACACAATAAGGCGAATGGGTTTAATAATGCCCAAAATGAACCGGTATAGAAAGAACGCAAAGTATCGTCAAAATGAAATGGCACGCCTTGTAACAAATTACCAAATGCCACACCAAAAATCACAGGTGGCACAAAGCTGCCAATGAATAATGCCCAGTCCCAGTTATTGCGCCAGCGTTTGCTTGGCATTTTACTGCGGTAATCAAACCCCACTGGGCGCAAAAACAAGGCAAACAAAACCACCAACATCGCCCAATACAAGCCTGAAAATGCTGTGGCATAAATAAAAGGGAATGCCGCAAAAATAGCACCACCAGCTGTAATAAACCAAACTTGGTTGCCGTCCCAGTGTGGTGCAACCGTGTTAATGGCGGCGCGGCGCTCTTCATCGGTTTTACCAACAAATGGCAATAAAGCACCCACGCCCATGTCGTGACCATCCATCACGGTAAAACCCACCAACAACACGCCAATCAGCAGCCACCAAATGATTTTTAACGTGCCATAATCAAAAAATTCCATTAATGCTCTCCTTCATGTTTTGGCTCATTTTGATAGCGACCAGTACCCAAACTGCCTGGACCTTTTTTCGAATAACGAATCATCAAGAACATTTCAATGATCAAAAGTACGGTATAAAACGCCACAAAACCCGTAATCGAACCATACAAAGATGAGGTGCTTAAACTGGATGCCGATAAATGCGTTGGCAAAACACCATAAATAGTCCAAGGTTGGCGACCATACTCTGCCACAACCCAACCCATTTCAGCTGCCAACCAAGGTGCGGGCAATGAGTAAAGTGCCGCACGCAATAGCCATTTTTTCTCGGTAAACGTGCCTTTGATGGATGAATAGGTTGCCCAAATAAACAAAATCATCATCCACATACCCAAGCCCACCATCAAACGGAAAGACCAAAACATCGGCCAAACTTTGGGCATGCTTTCTCGAGCAGCTTGTTGAATGGTTTCAGGGGATACTTGGGTTAAATCATTGGTGTATTTTTTCAACAATAAACCAAAGCCCAAATCGTCTTTGTGCTCATTGAATATTGCCAAAGCCTCCGTATCTGAGCGATTGGCACGAAGTTTTTCCAATGCCAAAACCGCTACCCTACCCGATTCGATGCGACCTGCATTTTCTTTCACAATGTCTTTGATGCCCGGAATTTGTTCTGTGGTAGAACGTGTTCCAATTAAACCCATGACCCACGGAATCTCAATCGCCCAATCGTTTTTCATTTCTTTTTCATTTGGCCACGCAATCAAATTAAACGAAGCAGGTGCAGGCTCGGTTTCCCACATGGCTTCGAGAGTTGCCATTTTGGTTTTTTGCGCTTTACCAATGGAATAACCCGATTCATCACCCAAAACAATCACCGACAAGATAGACGCCAAACCGAATGCAGCAGCAATGCGAAAACTGCGTTTGGCAAACTCCACGTCTTGTTTACGCAAGAGGTACCAACTGGAAATCGCCAATACAAACATTGAGCCTGTGACATAACCTGCAGAGACCGTGTGCACAAATTTATTTTGTGCTTCGTCATTAAAGATAATCTGGGCAAAACTGGTCATTTCCATGCGCATGGTTTCAAAGTTAAATGCTGCACCCACTGGGTTTTGCATCCAACCATTGGCAATCAAAATCCACAAAGCCGATAGGTTTGAACCCACGGCCAAAAGAATGGTCACAAGTAGATGTTGGCGTTTGGACAAGCGATCCCAGCCAAAGAAAAACAAACCAATAAAAGTCGATTCCAAGAAAAATGCCATTAAGCCTTCAATGGCCAATGGTGCCCCAAATAAATCGCCCACATAGTGAGAATAATATGACCAGTTGGTACCAAATTGAAATTCGAGGGTAATGCCTGTGGTCACACCCAAGGCAAAGTTAATCCCGAATAATTTACCCCAAAATCGGGTCATGTCTTTGTAAATGACTTTACCCGTCATAACATAAGCAGATTCCATAATCACCAGAATCCACACCAAACCCAATGTTAAAGGCACGAAAAGAAAATGGTACATTGCCGTGGCTGCAAATTGCAGCCGTGACAAGACAACGAGTTCTTCCATTTAGTTGTTACTCCTTGATTGATTTTGCTGATTCGGTTGACTCAACACGTTCAAACATTTTGTTGGCGTCAACCTCAACTTTGTTGGGTGCAATAAAAAACCACCACAATGCATACAAAATCATTAATTTAATGACGATGACCGCAGCAATCTCAGTCGAAAGTTTCAAGCGCTTTTTGCTTGTTTTGTTCTGATACACAACCCAATCACGCACGTTTTTTCTCCTCATTCATGCCTTGTTTCACCGACCCCTACCACCATACAATTCATTATAATTTGCTCGCATGCAAAAGGTTTCCTTGCTGTGACAATGTGTCGCAGCCAACACTTATATTATTTGATATAACGCAAAAAAATAACATGGTATTTGATATTTAGATATTAATTATCGCCATTCCAAATTAATTACGCTATTTTCATTGCAAAATAACCCAAACCCATTCGTTTAAATAAGGTGCTTTTTACTTTTTATCAAAAAAAGAAACACTTATTCGATTATCGTCAATGACTTCCTTGTGCAAATTTCGCCAAGCTCACACTTTCTCGGTATAATATCGACTTGATAAACTTTATGATGTCTTTCGTAAATCATGAATACGCCTAACCGCGAAGAAACCCAAGCGTTGCTTGACAATGCTGACTTATTATTTAGTGAAGCCATTTGCGATGCTGAGCTACAACGTGTTGCCAATGAGATTACCCAAGATTTGGGTGACAAATACCCTGTCGTCCTACCCGTGATGGGCGGTGCAGTCGTGTTTACTGGCAAACTATTGCCTTTATTGCGCTTTCCTTTGGACTTTGATTACGTACACGTTTCTCGTTACGGTGCTAAATTGCATGGTGACCACAATTTTAATTGGTTACGTGCACCACAAAAAAGTGTTGAAGGTCGCCATGTTTTGATTTTGGATGATATATTGGATGAAGGTCATACCATGGCTGCCATTATTGACGAAGTCATGAAATTGGGTGCAGCTTCTTGTAAAAGTGCCGTATTTGCCAATAAACTGATTAGCAAAGAAAAACCTTTGGCTGCTGATTATGTCGGCCTTGACGTGCCTGATCGCTATGTTTTTGGTTATGGCATGGATGTCAGTGGCGCTTGGCGTAATCTACCTGCCATTTACGCCTTAAAATAATAAAAATGAAGTCTTCTTGAACCAAGACAGGGCTGCTTGAATCTATATTCTGGCAGCCTTATTTCATACCTAACACACCCATGCACTCACACTCAAGAAAGGATGACAATACCATGATTGGTTTATTGGTCATGACACATGAAACCCTAGGTCATGCATTTAATTCATTGGCCTGCCATTTTTTTGGTAACCCACCTGAACATTTACGCTTATTGAATATCAGTAAAAACGAAGACCCTGATGTCGTTTTGCAACAAGCACAACAATTGATAGATGAAGTAGATCATGGTTCGGGCGTATTATTGTTAACCGACATATTTGGTGCAACACCTTTTAATATTGCCAATAAATTAATTAAAAAACCTGATATTATCTTGTTAACTGGGCTAAATGCACCCATGATGGTAAAGGCCATCCAATATGCAGCCGATTTTGATGATTTAGAAGCCTTTGCTCAAAAAGTCAAACAAGCCGCCTTAGACGGTATTATTGAAATTAACCTGGAATCCTTACAACAATCATGTTAGAACAAGATATTGAAATTATTAACAAATTGGGGTTGCATGCTCGTGCATCCAGTAAATTTACACAATTGGCTAGCTCATTTAAAGCGGACATTTGGGTAAGTCGAAATGGCAAGCGTGTGAATGGCAAAAGCATTATGGGCTTGATGATGCTAGCCGCAGCAAAAGGCACAACGATTTCGATTGAAGTCGATGGTCTGGATGAAGCACAAGCCATGACTGCATTATGCCAATTAATTAATGATTATTTTGGTGAAGGTGAATAAACAATGAGCTTTGTCTTGCATGGTATTCCTATCGGTGGCGGTATCGCCATTGGCCGCGCTCACCTCTTACAGCAAAGCATGGATGACGTTCCGCATTATGCCATTGAAGAAGAAGAGTTGGCTGCGGAAATGGAACGCTATGTGCAAGCCATTAAAGAAACCCGTCGCCAATTAGAGAAATTGCGCAGCAATATTCCAGAAAATGCCCCCACAGAATTGGGTGCTTTTATTTCACTGCATTTAATGTTATTAGCAGATGTGTCTTTGTCACGAGAACCTGCCGATATTATTCAAGAATACAAAGTCAATGCAGAATGGGCCTTAAAACTGCAAGCAGATCGTTTGTCTGAGCAGTTTGAAGCCATTGATGACGAGTACCTACGACAACGCAAACAAGACATGTTGCAAGTGGTAGAGCGTATTTTCAATAGTTTGCGTGGCTTGGATTTGGAGTTTGGCCCCAATAATCTATTTGATGACACCATTTTGATCGCCCATGACATATCTCCTGCCGATACGGTGTTGTTCAAAGACAACCGTATTGCAGCATTTGTCACCGATGTCGGTGGCCCCACCAGCCACATGGCTATTTTGGGTCGCAGCTTGGACATACCATCGGTCATTGCTGTACACAATGCAAAAGAATTACTGGTTGAAGATGACTGGGTGATTGTAGATGGCATAGATGGCGTGTTAATTGCCCAACCAGATGATGCCATTTTGGCTGAATATCGCAAGCGCGCCCGCGCCTACCGCAGCCAAAAAAGACAATTAACCAAACTCAAGCACACCACCGCCACCACATTAGATGGCTTGGATGTGCAAATCATGGCCAATATTGAATCATCAGAAGACATTACCCAAGTCAATAAAGTGGCTGCCGATGGCATTGGTTTATTTCGCTCAGAATTCATGTTCATGAACCGTGATGTCATGCCCACAGAAGATGAGCAATATGATGTTTATGCCTCTGTAATCAAAAAAATGAAGGGCAAACATGTTACCGTTCGTACCATTGACTTGGGTGTTGATAAAAACCCACGTTGGTTCGATCACAATGAAGCACTCAATCCAGCACTAGGCTTGACGGGTATTCGTTTGTGTCTAGCAGAACCCGTTATGTTCCGTACCCAAATGCGCGCCATTCTCAGGGCCAGTGCCCACGGTCCCATTAACATGATGTGGCCCATGATTAGCTCGGTAACCGAACTCAAACAAGCCATTGCTCACTTGGACATGGTGAAAATTCAATTGCGTGATGCCGGTATTGAGTTTAATGAAAACATGCACATTGGTGCGATGATTGAGATTCCATCGGCTGCCTTATCAGTTAATGCCTTACTGAAACATTTGGATTTTATTTCCATTGGCACCAATGACTTGATCCAATACACCTTGGCAGTGGATCGCAGTGATGACAGTGTCAGTTATTTATACCAACCTGCTCACCCTGCCGTATTGAAACTCGTCAATCACATCATCAAAACCGCCACTCGCATGGGCAAGGATGTGTCCATTTGCGGTGAAATGGCTGGTGATAGCAAATTGACCCGATTATTGCTCAATATGGGGCTACGCCGTTTTTCCATGCACCCATCGCATATCTTATCGGTCAAAAATATTATTGTGAATACCAACACCATGGACATGGAAGCCAAAGCCCAAAAAATACTGCGCAATGATGACCCTGACAAAATTGATGATTTATTAAAAAAACTCAACAATGTTGATTGCCAAGAATTGCAAAAAGTTGATTAACGAGAAAAAAAGGTTTTTAGCCAAGCTAAAAACCTTTTTTTGATTTCACTTCAATACTAGCGTTTAAGTTTGGCAAAAGCATCTGCCATGGCAGAATTACCTGGCGTACTTGGCTTATCTTGTCGGCTAGGTCGTGATGGTCTTTGGGATTTAACAGATCCAGTTGGATTTTGCCCTGCTGATTTATTCGCTTGATGACTACCCACTTCATCATCCAAACGCATCGACAAAGCAATGCGTTTACGCGCCACATCGACTTCCATCACTTTGACTTTGACCACATCACCCGCTTTGACCACTTCGCGCGGGTCAGCCACATAGCGATTAGACAAAGCAGAAATGTGTACCAAACCATCTTGGTGAACACCAATGTCCACAAAGGCACCAAACTGTGCCACATTGCTCACCACACCTTCTAAAACCATGCCAATGCTTAAATCTTTGATGTCATCGACACCTTCAGCAAAACTGGCCGTTTGAAATGCACCACGTGGATCTCGACCTGGTTTTTCAAGCTCTGCCAAAATATCCAATACGGTTGGTAAACCAAACTGCTCATCGGTAAACTCAGAAGCTTGTAAACCTTTTAACACTTGGCTATTGGCAATTAATTCGCTGGCTTTTAAACCCGATTTTGCCACCATTTTATCCACCACAGGATAGGCTTCTGGGTGAACGGAAGACGCATCCAACGGCTCATCACCACCTTGTATGCGCAAGAAACCAGCGGCTTGCTCATAGGTTTTAGGGCCCAAACGAGGTACTTTTAATAAGGTTTTGCGGTTTTTAAATGCCCCATTTTGATCACGGTAATCCACAATATTGCTGGCCAAAGTTTGGTTCAGACCAGAAATGCGGGCCAATAATGGCACGGATGCGGTATTCACGTCCACGCCCACGGCATTAACACAATCCTCTACCACCGCATCCAAGGTTTTAGCCAAGGCACTTTGGTTCACATCGTGTTGATATTGACCCACACCAATGGATTTGGGATCAATCTTCACCAATTCAGCCAATGGGTCTTGCAAACGGCGCGCAATCGATACGGCTCCACGCAAAGAAACATCCAAGTCTGGAAATTCTTTTGCTGCAAATTCGGATGCCGAATACACTGAAGCACCTGCTTCGCTCACCACCAACTTGTGCAATTGGTTTTCACTCATGCCTTTAATCAATTCGGCAGCCAATTTATCGGTTTCGCGGCTTGCTGTACCATTACCAATGGCAATTAATTGAATGCCATGTTGTTTGACCAATTTGGCCAATGTCGCCAAGCTACCCGCCCAATCATTGCGTGGTACATGGGGATAAATCGTCGCAGTATCCAGTAATTTACCTGTGTCATCCACCACCGCCACTTTCACGCCTGTGCGTAAACCAGGGTCCAAACCCAAGGTACATAAACGCCCCGCAGGTGCTGCCAACAACAAATCTTTTAAATTATGTGCAAACACAGTAATCGCATCATTGTCTGCGGCTTCTTTTAAACGGCTAAATGCTTCCAATTCCAAAGACAATAATATTTTTGCACGCCATGTTAAACGAACGGTGTCTTTGAGCCACTTATCCGCGGCACGGCCTTTGTCTTCAATATTGAATTTTTTCGCGATTTTTTCTTCAAATTCACTCACATGGGTGATGGGCAAAGCTTCATCTTGATACGGCAAATGGGTTTGCAATAAGCCTTCATTGCGACCACGCAAAATCGCCAAAGCACGGTGAGATGGCATGGATTGAATCGGCTCTTGGTGGTCAAAATAATCCGCAAATTTACTGGCTTCTTGCTCTTTTCCTGTCACAACGGTACTTTTCACTTCAGCCACTTGCCACAAGCGTTCACGTAAAACACCAATCAGTTGCGCATCTTCGGCAAAATTTTCCATTAAAATCGCCCGAGCACCATCCAAAGCAGCTTTAGTATCAGCAACACCCTTTTCGGTATTCACATACATCATGGCTGTTTCTTCAGGACTCAAATTGGCATCTGCCAATAAACTTTCAGCCAATGGCAACAGACCTGCTTCACGGGCAATTTGTGCCTTGGTGCGGCGCTTTGGCTTATAAGGTAAATAAATGTCTTCTAAGGTGGTTTTATTGTCTGTTGCCAAAATCAAGGCATGAAGTTCATCACTTAATTTACCTTGTTCATCAATGCTTTTGATAATGGTTTGTTGGCGATCCAATAATTCACGCAAATACTGCAAACGCTCTGATAAATGACGCAATTGCGTATCATCTAGGCCGCCAGTGGCTTCTTTTCGGTAACGAGCCACAAAAGGAACAGTCGATCCTTCATCTAATAAATCCACAGCCGCACCCACTTGCGTGGTACGAACACCCAATTCTTGGGCGATTTTGTCAACAATATTCATAAAACCCTAAAGTGTTGCAAACAAAAAAACACAGCATACCATTGTTTGCCCTCATTCATTAAGCATTTGCCATGAAAAAAGCTGCCCAAATAGGCAGCTACTATCAATTAACCATGATTAGTGTGATTTAATACATTCCGCAAGAACCTGCATTGTGACCTTGTTGCCATTGCTGCTGTTGCTCTGGTGTTAAGACTTGAAAAATTTGCTGTTGCAAATGCCAACGCTTCACCATTTGTTCACTGCGCCAACTTTGGCGTTCATTGGCCAATTTCTCAGCGGCTTTTTGATCAAATTGATTGGCATTAATCAAGGCTTGCACACGATTATGGTGTGCTTGCCAAGCATTGTTATTTTGCCAACGCTGCTGATTCTGCTGCCAAAACTGCTGTTGTAACCCATTGATTTTACTTTGCTGCTCTGCTGATAAATTCATATTACCCATGTAGCCACCACTTTGATTCATCATGCAACCGCCTTGATTCATCATCCCACCATTTTGTTGCATCATGCCATGACCACGCCCCATGCGATGTTGTGCTTGCACACCGATGGTCAAACCCAATAGAACCGTTACCAAAATGACTTTTTTACTTGTCGCTTTCATATCAACATCTCCTAATGAAAATACATTTAAATACCATTCACCCAGTCATTGATAGCACCACAAATCATTGAAATATTTTATTATTCTATTTTAATAATATATTAACATAGAATGATTTAAAAACCTATAAAATAGACAACAAACAAAAAACGCTGCCACAGGCAGCGTTTTGATGATTCGATTTGGGATTAATCCAATTGCGACACCATCACCCGCAAATGACGCACTTGCGCAAATCGGGCATCATCAGCGTTTTGTATGGCTTTAAATGATGAAATTTCATTTTTTGCCAATTGTCGAACCGGCAAAGCAGTGGTAGCAGGGTTAACAGCTTGACCATTGACCCGCACCTCATAATGCAAATGCGGTCCTGTTGAGCGACCTGTTGAACCCACAAAACCAATCACTTCACCTGGCTGTACCGTTTTGCCTGCACGCATGCCTGATGCAAAAGCATTCATGTGACCATATAAGGTTTGCAAGTTATTGCGATGACGAATCACAATGGCATTGCCATAGCCGCCTTTCACACCCACTTCTTCAATAACACCTGTGGCTGGTGCCACAATAGGCGTACCTGTTGGTGCAGCATAATCAATACCTGCATGGCTTTTCCACACTTGTAAAATTGGGTGAAAGCGGGTACCAAAAGGTGAGCTGATTCGTGTGTATTCAACAGGCTTCACCGTAAAACCTTTGCTCAAAGGTTGGCCTGATGCAGTGTAAAATGCCCCACTGTCTTCGCCATGTTCGAAATAATAGGCTTGGTAAACTTTGCCAGCATGACGCACTTCAACCGCTTGAATATTACCCGTTGCAATGGGCTGCCCACGGAAATAATGATTCTCAAAAACCACCCGAACAGCATCACCTTCCGTTAAATCATCCAAGGCAAATTTATCACTGAATAATTCATTGATGGTTTCACGAATTTCGACTGGCACACCTGCTCGCGCCAAAGCGCCTCGGGCAGAAGTTTGGACAGTAATCGCTCGCAAAGTAGCAATCGTTTCAGTATCAGCAATATTGTTCAAGGTTTGCCACTGCTCACCTTTTTTTTCCAATGCCACAAGATTTTTTTCACCATCTTCATCATCTTGGAAAAATTGTAAAGCTTGCAATTGATTGTCTTGGTTAAACTGCATGCTAATTAATTGACCAGGATGAACACGGGGTGATTTATTGCCAAAATGGCTTTTAATCACTTGCATGGCTTGCTCATCGCTTAAACCATTGCCCATCAAAATCTCTTTGAAAGAATCGCCTACTTTTACTTCATATTCTGACCAATACTGACTAGCTTGCTGTTGCAAGACAATTTTTGGCAATGGCAGTTTTTGAACCACTCGCTCAAACGAGGGTCCTTGCGTTTCTGGTTTCTGATTGCTTGCCACCACGGCACTCGCACTCAATACACCAAAACAAGGAAGAATAAAACCAAATACCATCCATTTGCTACGGTGTGTCCGCAAAAATGGGATATTGTTAAGTGGCTTTTTAATGCCTTTAAATGGATTTTGCAAAAGATAACCTCAAACTTCAGTTTTTAATCACTTGTGTTCAACAAGCTCAAAAACCCTAACCACAATAAAAAAAGATTTTAACACGATAACGCACTGATTTGCTAAGACTTAATAAGCTTTTACCATATAGACATAAAAGATTTTGCCACAATTTGGTTTTTTCAAGGATCAATAAAATAAATAGCAATCATTGCTTTTGCATTTGCCTGCCAGCAGGCCTGACAATGTAGTAGAATAACCACCATAAAGGTTTTTTCAGAAATTCAATACCATGCACTTGCAACTTTGTATTCCCGGCTTAATTTGGCCCCACTTTGCCAGCACCAACCAACAACCCCAAGGCATGCTAACACCATCATTGGATGCCATGTTGCGTTTTGGCAAAACTGAACGCACCCAAATCAGCCTAGCCGATTTACAAAGCAATCTTCGCCGCCAGGATAGCTTATTAAGCACAGCCAAAACCGAGCTGCAATTGCCAGCCGACTGCCATGCTTTTCTAGCCAGCCCTTGCTTGCAAAAACTGGAAATGAATAGTGTGAACCTATTGGCAGGTCCCAGTTTGCAATTGCAAGCTGAGGAAGCAGAAGCTCTGTGCCAATCACTCACTGACTTTTTGCCTGATTTAGGCTGGACCTTCCACCCTTGGCAAGCTGAATTGTGGGTGGTGACTTGCCCCAATGAGCCACAATGGACGGCTCCCATTGTCTCCGAAATGCTCGGGCAAATCGACCGCCACACACGACCTGAAGGCGAAGAAGCCCGTTTAATGATGCGCACCCAAGCTGAGATTCAAATGTTCTTGGCCACTCACCCTGTGAACCAAGTTAGAAAACAACACAAAATGGACATTAATGGTGTGTGGTTTTGGCGTGATTTGCCTGTCAAAAACAACAGATGGCAGACCAAACCCTTTGGTATTTTGGCATCTGATAGCATTTTACTACAAGACAATCATCGTTTTACCCAAGCCAAACCTTACGATTACACCGCTTGGTTGCGTTTATACCAAGAATTGCCTGAAGCCAAAAATTTATTGGCTATTTTGGATTTAAATGACTTACTGATGCCAACCGCTTTTGCTGATATTTGGGGCTACCAAGACCAACTTGTACAATTAGAAACCCGTTTTTTCGCTCCCATTTGGGCTGCATTAAAAACTGGACAGATTCAAACCTTAACCATTATCAGCAATGGTGATTTGGGTCTGATTACCACAGTCAAAGCCAAGGCACATCGTGCTTTTTGGAAATCAAAAAAAACCTTCAGCCAGATACAACCATGATGACCACCACTGTTCAAAATCGTCCCATTGATACCACTGCATTCAACAATTTACTCACAGAAGGTGTATCACCCTTAATGGCACGACTGTATGCCGCCCGTGATATTCACCATGTTGATGAAATCGACACCAGTTTTAAACATTTACTGCATTTTGAACAATTACACCACTGCCAACAAGCAGCAGAAGAGTTGGCACAAGCCATTATCAATAAACAAGCGATTATAATCGTGGCAGATTATGATGCCGATGGTGCGACTGCTTGTGCGGTTGGGGTCAAAGGCTTACGCAGCATGGGTGCAAAAGTAGATTTTTTGGTGCCCAATCGTTTTGAACATGGTTATGGTTTAAGCCCTGCCCTTGTCGATGTGGCGTTTGATCGTGGCGCACAAGTGTTGGTGACAGTAGACAATGGCATTGCCAGTTTATCGGGTGTTGCCCATGCCCAAAGTTTGGATGTTCATGTCATTGTGACTGACCACCATTTGCCTGCAGATGAATTGCCAAAGTGCACCATTGTTAACCCCAATAAAGGCACTTGTGCTTTTCCAAGTAAAGCATTGGCTGGCGTTGGCGTTATGTTTTATGTCCTCATGGCACTGCGTTCACACTTGCGCCAAATCGGTTATTTCCAAAATAGTGTGGTTTGTGAGCCCAATTTAAGTGAATTGCTGGATTTGGTGGCTTTGGGAACCGTTGCCGATGTGGTACCGTTAGATCACAACAACCGCATCTTGGTAGCCAATGGCTTAAAGCGCATGCGCCAAGGCAAAATGAGTCCTGGCATTAAAGCCTTGTTCCAAATTGCCAAACGTGATGCCCAAAAAGCCCAAAGTTTTGATTTGGGTTTTGCTGTGGGTCCTCGCATCAATGCCGCAGGTCGATTGGATGATATGTCTTTGGGCATTCAATGTTTGTTAGCCGACAACGATGAATTAGCTGCCCACTATGCCCAACAATTGGATGATTTAAACCAAGACAGGCGCAGTATTGAGCAGTCCATGCTCAAACAAGCCTTAGAATTACCCGAAGTGCATTTAAACCCCACTCAACGCAGTGTGGTGGTCTATCAAAAAGATTGGCACCAAGGCGTGGTTGGCATTGTAGCCTCTCGCCTAAAAGAAAAATTTCACCGCCCAACCATCGTTTTTGCCCCTGCGGACAATGGTGAATGGCGAGGTTCTGGTCGTTCTATCGCCAAAGTCCATTTGCGTGATTTATTGGATGTGGTGTCTAAACGCCATCCTGATTTAATCATCAAATTTGGTGGCCATGCCATGGCAGCAGGTTTAAGCATTTTAGAACACAATATTGTGCCCTTTCAAACTGCTTTTGAAACCGTGCTAGCCGAATATGTGCCCATGGAAGATTTAACCCAAACATGGGTTACCGATGGCAGTTTGACCACCCAAGAAATCAGCCTTGCCCAAGCAAAGAGCCTTGCCGAACCGATTTGGGGGCAAGGCTTTGCCGAACCTCGTTTTCAAGACGTTTTCCAAGTGGCGTGGCAAAAACAAGTCGGTGTAAACCACAAAAAAGTCGGCTTATACCGTGATGGGCAAATATTTGAAGCGATGATTTTCCGCTGCACCGAAGATTTACCTGCCCAAATCCATACCGTCTATCGCCCTGTGGTCAATGAATGGCGCCAAAATATTGAATTACAACTGTATATTGATTTTTGGCAAGCAGCTTAAAATAATTTACTGATATTCTGAATGCCATCGACCACCAAACCGATGGCAATCACCGCAAAAATGCCACCGCAAATGCGGTTAAGCCATAGGATACGGTTATTTTGTAGCAGCCAAATAGACAAAATTTTACCCAAAACCGTATAAATGCATTGCCAAAATGTTTCGATAATAAAAAAACTCACGATTAAAATCGCATATTGCGACCCGATACTGCCTTGCTCTGGGCGCAAAAAATGGGGGAAAAATGCAGCAAAAAACAAAATGGCCTTGGGGTTAGACAAGGCAACACCCAAACCTGTCCGATACAAACGTGATTTAGACGGTTGAATGCGGATTTGATTGCTTTCAAAACCACTGCCTTTGCTGTGCCAAGATTGGTAAGCCAAATACAATAAATAGGCCGCACCCAATAGTTTAGCGACTTCAAAAACAACGGGGGCTTTTTGGCTAAGAATCGACACCGCCAATGCAGAAATACCCAATAAGATAAGCAAACCCGTACTCAAACCCAGTAAAGTATAAATGGTCTTTTTCACACCATAATTAATACCAAACTGAAAAGCCAATAACATATTGGGCCCAGGTGATGCAGAAATAAAAAACGTTGTACTGATAAAAGCCAACCACAGACTAAACGACATACTCACTCCCCTAAAATTTGATTTTAAAGAGGCTCACCATGTATTTCAAGCACGAAAACACTGCAATCAAAAAAGTTCCTGAAATTACTCGCACAAAGTCAAAAATTTAGCGTACAATCGCTTTTCTACTTGCAATTGATATGAATTATCATTTATATTTGTGAACAATGAGAATACCTTTTAATAAATCAACATGTGTTGTGGTGGGTGCTGTTTTGGCAGCACATTGCGCCCTACTGGGCTATGCTATTTATAGCACCAACACCAAAAGCCAAACGCCACCAGAGAACACCTCTTTGGTTTTTGTGGATATCCCCACAGAACCCAGTGGCCCCACCGAATCGAATACCGTGGCTGAACAGGCGGCAGGCAAAAATGAGCCGAAAAAAAACACCCCAAAAAAACCGGTGACCCAACCCAAAAATCAGCCTAAACAGCCTGTGGTGCAACAAGACAAAACACCACCAATCAAAACCACGAAAAGCCGAACTGCAAGCAATGATGTAGCCAGTACCACACAAGCCAATAGCGCCACACCCACCAACAATAGCCCAAGCAACCAAAGCAATACGCCAACGAATCAAAGTAGCAACACAGGCAAAGGCAATGCAGCAGGTTCAAGCACGGGTAGTAGCAATAGCTCAACACCAGCAGGTGGTGGTGGCAATTCCAATACTGTGGTGCATGGTGGCTCTGTCAATATTGCTGGCAAATACCCACCTCAAGCACTTGAAAATGGCTCTACGGGTGTGGTTCGTGTTTCGCTAACCGTCATGCCCAATGGCTCTATTACCAATGTTCGACTGATACAAAAACACAAAGAGAATTCGCTAAACCGCTCAGCCATGCAAGCGGCTCAAAGTGCCAAAGTAAAACCGGCCATTCGTAATGGTCAGCCAGTACAAACAAACTATGAAGTCAATGTTAGATATGCATTGCAATAACCACATTATTTTTTAATTTAATCGGTGACAACAAATGAATTTAGGACTCGTATTTAAACAAGGTGACCCAGTATTGGTTGGTGTCTTTTTAGCATTGGTATTGATGAGTGTATTGTCTTGGTGCGTACTCATTTTGCGCAGCTACACCATTATCAAGGCCAAAAAAGCCAACAAATTGGCCAAAGCTGCTTTTTGGAATGCCAGCTCATTGAGCGAAGCAGAAAACAATTTACAAAACATCGCTTCTCCCATTGCCAACATGACCCAAGATGCCTTATTGGCCAACCGCCAATATGCCAGCAACAAAGGCAAAAGTTTGGCAGCAGCTGTGCCACGCAATGAATACTTAACTCGCCATATCCGCAAAGCCATGGACCAAGCCTTGCGTCCATTTGACTGTGGCTTAACCGCTTTGGCATCCATTGGCGCAACAGCACCTTTTATTGGTTTATTTGGTACAGTATGGGGCATTTACCACGCCTTATTGAGCATCAGCAAAGCGGGCATGGTTAGTATCGCCGTGGTAGCCGAGCCGATCGGTGAAGCCTTGGTTGCCACCGCAGCAGGTTTATTTGTCGCGATTCCAGCAGTATTGGCATATAACGCATTGGTTCGATTCAATAAAACCATGCGCCAAGATTTGGATGCCTATGCCCATGACTTGCATGCCCAATTACTTAACCAACCGTTAGATCATCAGGAGTAAAACATGTCTTTTGGTTCTTTTGGCGATCAAGATGATGCCCCCATGGCTGAAATCAATGTCACCCCACTTGTGGATGTGATGTTGGTTTTGCTGATTGTTTTTATGGTGACCATGCCTGTATTAACCCACTCTATTCCGTTGCAGTTACCACAGACGAATACAGAAAACCAAGCAGAACCAGCCAAGCCCATGCGCTTGTCCATTGATGCCGAAGGCAAGTATTTCTTGGGTGACAAAGAAGTGGCTTTATCAGCATTAGAAACAGAGTTTAAAGCTGTGGCCAAACAATCACCAGATACCGTTATTGCCATTGCTTCTGACGAAGCCGCACCTTATAAATTTGTGGCACAAGCCTTATCAAGCGCCCAAGAAGCGGGTCTGAGCAAAGTAGGCTTTGTCACAGAAGCAGAACATTAAGTTGGCATTACTTTACTTAACAAAACGATACAGTGGATTGCGTTATACTCTAAAGTGCTCATGCATTTATTAAGGTCTTTTGTACCTATTTGGAGAATAACATGAAAAAAATGACACAATGTTTTGCTTTGGTATTGTTAAGTGCTTCTTTATTTGGTTGTGCTAGCAACATGACCACCAAACAAAAAAATACTGCCATTGGCGCTGCTGTTGGTGGTGTTGCAGGCAACATGATTGGTGGCGACACTGGCTCTACTTTGGGCGGTGCTGCACTGGGTGGTGTGATTGGTAGCCAAGTTCGTTAAGCGCCCCATCCCCTGAAAAAAAAAACCTCAGCACAATGCTGAGGTTTTTTTGTATCAACACAAATACCTTTTGATGAGTTACAACAACACAGTCAAGTGTATCCACCAAACCCAAGACCTTATCTTGCTATTTATGATCAACAATACACTGCATCCATGAAACATCGCTTGCCACAATCGTTTTAAGCCAACTGGCAATTATTGGGCTCAGTTTAACCAAAAAATCCAAATCCTCCATGGCAAGAAGCCCTTCATTGCAATAAATGACTGTTTTTTCAATCAAATAGCCAAGGCCATATGTTATAATCCATGCACTGTAATTATCTTTTTTGACTGTGGGCAAATTCTCATATGGATGGAATCAATACCCTTTTCTTATTGATGGGCATTTTATTGTTCATCAGTGTCCTCGCTTCAACTTTATCAGCTCGATTGGGCTTGCCTTTATTGTTGATGTTTTTATTTGTTGGCATGTTAGCTGGTGAAAATGGTCCGGGTGGTATTCAATTCGGTAACTTTGTCATGGCCACGCTGATCAGCCAATTGGCTTTGGCAGTAATTTTGCTGGATGGTGGCTTGCGAACACGCATTAGCAGCTTTCGCATTGCCTTAAAACCCGCATCGGTTTTGGCTTCGTGGGGTGTGATTGCCACGGTATTGATTTTGGGGCTATTTGTTACTTTACTATTGGGTGTCGATTGGAAAATGGGGCTACTCATGGCAGCGATTGTTGGCTCGACGGATGCCGCGGCAGTCTTTAGCTTGTTACGCAATAGCGGCGTGCGGCTACATGATCGGGTGCAATCAACGCTGGAAATTGAGTCAGGTGCCAATGACCCCATGGCCATTTTATTGGTGATGGCACTGATTGGCTTAAACCTCAAACCAGAAGAAGCATCGATTCTCAACTTTCTTATCATGCTCGTGCAACAGATTGGCTTTGGTCTACTGCTGGGTGCTGCGGGTGGTTGGGTATTGTCTCGCTTGGTTAGCAAAGTGAATTTGGCTGAAGGCTTGTATGCTTTATTGATTGTCTCTGGTGGCTTATTGATTTTTGCTGCCACCAATTTAATCAATGGCAGTGGTTTTTTAGCTGTCTATCTAGCAGGGATTATGGTGGGCAATCGCCCAAGCTATGCCACTGAGCATGTGCTACGGGTTATGGATGGTTTGGCTTGGCTAGCACAAGCGGGCATGTTCTTGATTTTGGGCTTATTGGTTACACCTGAGCGCTTATTGCACAATCTCACGGATGCCGTGCTCATTTCCATGGTATTGATTTTCATTGCTCGACCCTTGGCGATTGTCAGTACCTTAAAATGGTTTAATTTTCCCAAAAATGAGATGGCTTTTATTAGTTGGGTAGGCTTACGTGGTGCAGTACCCGTGACTTTGGCAATATTGCCTGTGATGATGGGCGTACCGGATTCACGATTGATGTTTGATATTGGCTTTACCATTGTGTTGATTTCACTTTTGGTACAAGGGGCAACGATTGCCCCCATGGCCAAATTGTGTAAGGTTGAATTACCACCAAAACACGAACCGATTGATTCTCGTGAAATTTGGGTAGGTGAAAAAGCCATGGTGCCTTTGCAAGAGTATTGTGTTGACAAAGGTTCTGAGGCTTGTGGTAGCCACCCGGATGATGTAGGCAATCAATTGGATGCTTTGAATATTCGTTGTTTTGCCTTGGTACGCGATGGTGATTTGCTGCGCATCAATCCACAAACCAAATTACAAGCCAAAGACCATGTTTGGTATTCCGTACCCAATAAACACATTGAGCCATTGGCAACTATTTTTGATGCCAACCACAATGACATGGGTGTGCAAGCGCAGTTTTTTGGTGAATTCAATATCAGCCCAGACAGTTTAATGGCGGATTTATCCATGGTTTATGGTATTGCCCTATCGGATGAGGACAAAGGCTTGACCGCTGCGCAATTGGTTCGAAAACGACTCAATGCGCCCCCTGCTGAGGGTGACAAAGTGGCGTTGGATGGTTTTTACCTCATTATTAAATCCACCCAAGGTAACACCATTACCACCTTGGGCCTAAAATGCCCTTAATCGCAAAAACCACCGTTAATCACGGTGGTTTTTTATGGTTTCATTCATTTACCAATTAATTACTAAATTTTCACTGCCCAATAATTCGATCAAATCTTGCAATAATTCTTCATTCACATTGACCTGCCATTTTGCGGGCAACCGCATGGTGGCTTTGACTTGCTCATTTTGGTAATGAATGGCAACAGGCACACGTTGCCCTTCATTGGCGACCGATAAAATATTGACCAATCTTGCTACATCAACTTGTTGATTCACTTCCAATGTCACACTGCGGGCAAAAGATTGACGGGCTTGGGCAAAGTTGTACACACCATCTACACTCACGCGCACACCACTGCCACCACCATAATCATCTTTGCTAACCTTGGCATCAAACAACAAAACTTGATCGGGTTTTAACATGGCAGCAGATTGCTCATAAATAGACCCTGCTACCACCACTTCAACTTTGGCGGTTTCGTCTTCCAATAAAACAATCGCCATTTTGCCACGTCGGCCCATAATGGTGCGCACACTGGTGACAAAACCCGCTACCCATTGTTTATAATCGGCGGGTGCAATACTCGCCAAAGATTTTTTGGCAAAATTGCGCACTTCTTTTGCATAAGGTGCAAAAGGGTGGCCAGAAAAATAATAGCCCAAAGCTTGTTTTTCTTCTGCCAATTTTTCAATTTCATTCCACGATTTGGTGTCCACCATCTGAATCGGGGCAATGGCGGTTTCATCAAAATCAAACAAACCACCTTGGTTGGCATTGGCGGCTTTTTGCTCTGCGTTTTCCACTGCCAAGCCAATATTGGCCAATAACATGGCACGATTGCTATCGATTTCGTCAAATGCGCCTGCGCGCACCAAAGCTTCTAATGTGCGTTTATTGATGTGGTGTTTATCCACTCGCTCACAAAAATCAAACAAATCAATAAACGGCCCACCCGCATCTCGTGCTGCCACAATGGCATTGACCGCCGCCTCACCTGTGCCTTTGATTGCCCCCAAGGCATAGCGAATTTTTTTGCCTGTTTGTGGCTTAAAGCGATAAAAAGAATGGTTAACTGATGGGGGTAAAAAGGCAATGCCATTTTCGATGGCATCATCGTAAAAGACTTTTAACTGGTCAGTATTGTCCAGCTCACTGGACATGGTTGCCGCCATAAATTCAGCAGGATAATGGGCTTTGAGCCAAGCGGTTTGGTAAGCGACCAAAGCATAAGCAGCTGCATGCGATTTATTAAAACCATAGCCCGCGAATTTTTCCATGTAGTCAAAAATTTCATTGGCTTTGGCTTCATTAATATTTTTTTCTGCAGCACCAGCGACAAAAGTGGCGCGCTGTTTCACCATCTCTTCGACTTTTTTCTTACCCATGGCACGACGTAACAAGTCAGCACCACCCAATGAGTAACCACCACACACTTGCGCAGCTTGCATCACCTGTTCTTGGTAAACCATCACCCCATAAGTGGGCTGCAATACATTTTCCAATAAAGGATGTAAATATTCAAACGACTCACCATGCATACGACGGGTAAAGTCTGGAATCAAATCCATGGGACCGGGTCGATACAGCGCCACGAAAGCAATAATCTCTTCAAACTTTTTGGGCTTGGCTTCAACCAACATACGCTTCATGCCTGCCGACTCAAACTGGAACACCGCAGTGGTATTGCCTTTGGCAAAAATCTTATAGGCATCGGCATCATCAAGCGGAATATGTGCCACATCAACGTCTTCTTGATTAACTTCAGCAATGTATTGCTGTGCCAATTCAATAATGGTCAAATTTCGCAGACCCAAAAAGTCAAATTTCACCAAACCAATTTGCTCAACATCGTCTTTATCGAACATGGATACGGGAGATGCTTCTTCTGCACTGGCTTGGTACACAGGACAAAAATCGGTTAATTTACCCGGTGCAATCAAAACACCACCGGCATGCATCCCCAAACCACGGGTTAAATCTTCTAATTTTTGTGCCAACACCATTAATTCTTCTGCTTCTTCAGCAGCCAACAATTCTTTAATCTGTGGCTCAACTTCCATTGCCTTGGCCAAACTCAAAGGTTTGTTGGCTTCAACAGGAATCAATTTAGACAGTCGATCGCACAAACCAAAAGGCAAATCCAACACCCGCCCCACATCACGCACCACAGCTTTGGATGACAACGTACCAAATGTCACAATTTGGCTCACCGCTGCTGCACCATATTTTTGACGAACGTATTGAATCACCCTGCCGCGATTTTCTTGGCAAAAGTCAATGTCAAAGTCAGGCATGGAAACCCGCTCAGGATTCAAAAAGCGCTCGAACAGCAAAGCATATTGCAACGGGTCAAGGTCAGTCACTTTGATGGCATATGCCACCAACGAGCCTGCACCTGAACCCCGACCTGGCCCCACTGGGCAACCATTTTGTTTGGCCCAGTTAATAAAATCTGCCACGATTAAGAAATAACCAGGGAATCCCATCTGGATAATGGTGTTTAATTCAAAGTCCAAACGGGCTTGGTATTCTGGGTATTTTTCTGCACGAATGGCATCATCTGGATACAGAACCGCCATCCGTTCAGCCAAACCTTCATTGGATAAATGAATCAAATAATCATTTAAATCCATGCCTTCTGGCGTGGGGAAATTAGGCAAATAGTTTTTGCCCAACGTCACGGTCAAATTACAGCGTTTGGCAATCGCCACCGTATTGGCCAAGGCTTCTGGTATGTCAGCAAAACGCTCTTGCATCATTTCTGGCGTTGCAAAGAACTGGCTGGGCACAAAATCACGAGAGCGGCGAGGATCTGCTAACACAAAGCCTGCGGCAATACACACACGGGCTTCGTGGGCTTGAAAATCATCTTCTTGCAAAAACTGAGTTGGGTGTGTTGCCACCACTGGCAAATCCAGCTCAACCGCCAATTGCAAACTGTCTTGTACACTGATTTCATACTCAGGTTTTTCTGGTAATCGTTGCAATTCCAAATAAAACTGATTGGGAAACAGTGCCGCATATTCGATTGCCAAAGCTTTAGCAACATCGGCTTGCTCATTCAATAAAGCTTGCCCAATAGCACCCAAATGCGCCCCAGACAAACAAATCAAACCCGTATTGTCCCCTTGTTCTAACCATGCTTTTTTCAATTGGGGTCGCAAGCGGCTGCGCTCTTCATCCACATACGCTTCAGTCAATAGTTCACAAATGCGCAAATAACCCGCCAAATTTTTGGCAATCAGCATTAAACGGGTTGGGCTGTCAGGTTTCAGCTCATTTTCAATGTACACATCTACGCCAACAATGGGTTTAATCCCAGCATTGCGGCAAGCCTTATAAAACTTCACCATACCAAATATATTCATTAAATCACTGACACCCACGGCAGGTAAGTGGTGGCTACTGGCAAATTTCACCGCATCTTTAATGCGCACCGTGCCATCTTCAATCGAGAATTCAGTGTGTAAGCGTAAGGGAATATAATTGGCTTCAGTCATGGTCTTGTCAAATAAGTAACGGGCCAAAGCCCGTTGTGTTTATCCATTATTGGCAGTGTTGTCTTGGTTTTCTGCCATGCTCTCAAAAAAGATTTTTTGTTGCTCAAGTACTGTCAATTGGGATTGCACAGCTTGTAAATTGAAATTTAACCATATTTCGACACTTTGTAATTCAGTGATTTTTTTATTCACTTCTTCCAAAGACATCGGTGGTAAAAATGGGGCCATCTGAGGGTTGGCGCTTTGCCAAAATTGCTGCCAAAACGCAAAAGGGTTGTTATCGTTTGGGGTCATGCCTCACTCCTAAAGTAGACAAATCATTCAAGCAACTACGTTCTTTTATTCATCAACACAGCCATTTCATTTTACCATAATCAACAAACATACATTCAAGTGTTTGTGCCTATCCCTAACTCCTTTCTTAAAATGACAATCACCCTGTGGCCAAACTCAATGCCGACAACCGCATGGCTCACCAACAAGTAAGCTTGACCAAGATGGACGAATCATGTCATCGATAAAATAGATTCCCTAAGCGCAAAACATAATGTACTATGCCAATTAGGTAAATAAAGCCTAGGCAGCACAAGATGCCACGTTAAAAGGCAACAATAATAAGATCAAAAACAACAAGGACTTCAATGAACAAAGTCACCACACTAAGTCTATACACTGGCTTGCTACTTGCACTAACACCCTCTGCCATGGCACAAGTGGCCAACGGTCAAACCAATATTGTACAAACAGATAATCGCCCAGAAGTACAATATGCCAAAGCAACCTATTTATTGATGCAAAGCGATAAGGCTACAGCACGTGCTTTATTAGAAGCCAGTGCAGCAGCCAATTATGCGCCGGCTCAAACCGCTTTAGCATACATGTTTTATCATGGCGATGGTGTTGCCAAGGATTATGGCAAAGCACGAGAGTGGTTAGAAAAAGCAGTGGCACAAAATGAAGCCGATGCA
>JASLDB010000034.1 GCA_030151665.1 Neisseriaceae bacterium | reverse complement strand
GGGTACGGCGGCTTTATTTGCCACTTATACCATTTTTTGGTCCATTCCATCACAATATCTAACTGGTGCAGTGGCAGCTGGTGGCATCGCTTTAATCAATTGCTTGGGTATCACAGGAGGTTTTTTCAGCCCCATCTTAATGAGCCAAACGCAAAAACTCACCCAATCGCTCAATAGTGGTTGGATAGTTATTACCATTTTAATTAGCTTAGGTTGCGTGTTTTTATTTATCGCAGCAGGTCGCACCCAGAAGGCAGTTGCCCATATTTAAAGCCTTCAAAAAGAGCACATTGTATTTGTTTGACATATTTCCAAGGTACAGTATCATCATCTTTATGAATAAATCATTTATATAATAATAAATAATCAAAGCGATAGGTGATTATTGTTTTTATATATTTTACCTATAAAAACCATTTACTAAATACATTTTTCAATATGGTAAAATATTGCTAATCTTAATTGAGCAAACCAATTAATAATAAATTAATACATGGAGAAAGTCGTGTCTGACTCACAACCAAACGTCTCAACCACCCTACCTTTGGGGATTAAAAAAGGCATTATTATTACCTTGATTGCCGCTATTTTGTCGGTTATTTTGTACAAGATTTTACCTTATGATAGCAACGCCAATAAAGGCTTGGCACTGCTGCTCTTTGTTGCCATTTTGTGGTTTACCGAGGCGATTCACATCACCATTACCGCCTTAATGATTCCAGTCTTGGGTGTGGCTTTAGGTCTTCCTGAACTGACCACCAAAAAAGCTTTATCGACATTTGCTGATCCGATTATTTTCTTGTTCTTTGGTGGCTTTGCCTTGGCAACCGCCCTGCATGTACAAAAACTGGATAAGAAAATTGCATTTTGGCTGATTTCCTTATCAGGCTCTCACTTGGGTGTTGCGACCATGGCAATTTTTGGCGTGACCGCATTTTTGTCGATGTGGATTAGCAATACCGCCACCGCAGCCATGATGTTGCCACTGGCGCTCGGTATGCTTAGCCATTTAGACCAAGAAAAAGACCGCAATACTTTTGTGTTTATTTTATTGGGTATTGCTTATTCTGCCAGTATTGGTGGCTTAGGTACATTGGTGGGTTCGCCACCCAATGCCATTGCTGCCAAAGCATTAAATTTGGATTTTGCTGGTTGGATGCGATACGGATTGCCCATGATGTTGGTGTTATTGCCATTGATGATTTTTTCAATGTTCTTGGTGTTACGCCCTCGCTTAAATCAAAAAGTAACAGTACAAACCGAAGAGATTCCTTGGACCACACCACGCATTATTGCTTTGGTGGTTTTTGTGGGAACAGCCATTGCTTGGATTTTGGGTGATTATTTAAAAGCACATTTTGGCATCAGCAACCCCGATACTTGGGTGGCTATTTGGGCGGCGATTGCCGTAGTGACTTTGGGTTTAGCCAGTTGGAAACAAGTTTCTGAAAACACTGATTGGGGTGTATTATTTTTATTTGGTGGCGGTTTAACCTTGAGTGCACTATTAAAAGATTCGGGTGCTTCCATGGTATTGGGTCAACAAGTGGCTAGCACTTTTGTTAATACCCATCCACTTTTGGTGATTTTCGTGGTGACTGTCTTTATTATTGCGTTGACCGAGTTCACCAGTAACACTGCCTCTGCTGCTTTATTGGTTCCTGTTTTTGCAACCATTGCAGCACAAATGGGCATGCCAACTGAAGTATTGGTATTGGTCATTGGTGTTGGTGCTTCTTGTGCCTTTATGCTACCGGTTGCCACACCACCCAATGCCATCGTTTTTGGTACAGGTTTGATTAAACAACGTGAAATGATTAATGTGGGCTTCGTGCTTAACATCTTCTGCATTGTTTTGATTAGCTTGTGGGCTTATTTCTTCTTATTGTAAGCCAACATAAACAAAAGCCTCGCATCATGCGAGGCTTTTTAAATGGTGCATTACCACCATGTTTTCACTTGTATGCCCAAATGGGGTGACACGGCTACTTGATAAGCTTGTTCATCAACTTGCCATGCTTTTTGCCACATTTCTTTGGGCTGCGACTGCCATTTATGCAGCAATTGGTATGCCATGGCATCAATGGCTTGAGCATCTGCTGTTGGGTTTGCTGCTTGCAATAAAATAGACAATTGCATCGCCTCTTGATGTGCTACATGAGGGGCATTGGCAGGCAACCACTGAATACTCACACTTTGCAATGCTTCGGCTGAATTAGCATGTTGCACATGCAGTTGCATGCTTTGGCTCAGGCGAATATCGTGTCGATTTTGTCTGTTGGTGCCAGAGACCTCAACAGGCAATAGCCAAGGTGAATCCATTTTTTTCAAGGCAATATTACTGCGTACCACATAATCACCCCATCGTATCGTCTGGCTCTCACTGGTTGCAAGGATCAAACCATTACTTTGCACCACAGTAGCCGATTGGGTACTGGTTTGTTCCATATCACTTTGACAAGCCCCCAATAACAAAGCAAGCAATATAACGGTGGGCAATAAACGGTGCGTTTTCATGATGCGCCTTTGCTGTTTTGATAAATGAATACAGCTTATTTATAACAGTGATTTGTCAAAACATCGATGAGAAAAAGCACTGCCAATCATGCAAAAATCGTCAAAATGCCTTATTTGTGCATGTTAGACAATTTAATTGATTGTAATTTATACTCATTTAATTCATTAATAAAATAAATCTTTTATTTTTACAACACCATTAGAACAGTTGTTTTTTAACGATATGTTTCGCAAATATCGGCATCAAGCCCACAAAAAAAGCTGCCTCAATGAATCAGGCAGCTTTTTGATGAAAAAGTTTCCGTTTTATAGACCAGCGGCTTTACGCAAGGCATCTGCTTTATCGGTCATTTCCCATGTAAAACCAGGCTCTTCACGACCAAAGTGACCATAAGCGGCTGTTTTCTTGTAAACAGGACGCAATAAATCCAACATTTGTACAATGCCTTTAGGGCGTAAATCAAAATGCTCACGCACCAATTGAATCAATGTTGTTTCTGGTACTTTGCCTGTGCCAAAGGTATCCACAGAAATCGATGTTGGCTCAGCCACACCAATAGCATACGACACTTGAATTTGACATTGTGATGCCAAACCTGCTGCCACAATATTTTTAGCCACATAACGGCAAGCATAAGCGGCTGAACGGTCTACTTTGGTTGGGTCTTTACCAGAGAAGGCACCACCACCATGTGGCGCAGCACCGCCGTAAGTATCAACAATAATTTTGCGACCTGTTAAACCACAATCACCTTGTGGGCCACCAATCACAAAGCGACCTGTTGGGTTAATCAAGTATTTGACATCATCACCCATCAATTCGGCAGGCATCACGGGTTTGATAATGTGTTCAATCACCGCTTCACGCAACGCATCATACTCGATTTCAGGGTTATGCTGTGTTGACAAAACGATGGTGTCAATGCGTTTTACTTTGCCAGTTTCTGAATCGTATACACAGGTAATTTGTGCTTTGGCATCTGGGCGCAACCATGGCAAGGTGCCGTTTTTACGCACTTCGCTTTGGCGCTGCATTAAACGGTGCGCATAGTAAATGGCAAATGGCATCAATGTTGGGGTTTCATCACAAGCGTAACCAAACATCAAACCTTGGTCGCCAGCGCCTTGGTTCAAGTCAATGCCTTCGCCTTCATTTACACCTTGGGCAATATCAGGTGATTGTTCATC
The DNA here is from genome assembly GCA_030151665.1 of Neisseriaceae bacterium. Taxonomy (GTDB): domain Bacteria; phylum Pseudomonadota; class Gammaproteobacteria; order Burkholderiales; family Neisseriaceae; genus JASLFS01. The sequence goes on along the minus strand of JASLDB010000034.1, from coordinate 6,708 downwards.
ATAAGCCACCAACACTGCACAACCATTGGCATCAAAACCCAATTCTGAGCTGTTGTAACCAATTTCACGAATGGTTTCACGGGCAACTTTGATATAATCCACTCGTGCAGTGGTACTCACTTCACCTGCCAATACAGCCAAACCCGTATTAACCAAGGTTTCTGCTGCCACTCGTGCGGTTGGGTCTTGGGTTAAAATGGCATCCAAAATGGCATCAGAAATTTGGTCAGCGACCTTGTCTGGGTGACCTTCTGAAACCGATTCAGATGTAAATAAAAATTCACTCATGTAAATACCTTGTCAAATACAGCACAATTCGTGTCTGTTTGCTAAAATAGCCCTCTGATACCAATGGATGACAGAACGCTATGCAATATTTTGTTCGCCTACTTTTCCAGTTTTTGGCGTTTTTACCGCTGCCCATTTTACACGCTTTGGGCAATATTTTGGGAACCTTAACTTACTGGTTTTCTCCCAAGATGCGTGAACGCGTGCGTGAAAACTTGATCATTGGCAAAATAATTGAAGATTATCAAAATAGTAACCCCACCGTCAAATCTGTTCTCAAACACACCATGAAAGCAGCGCTAGAATTACCGATTGCTTGGTTGCGCTCGCCTGAGTATGTTGCCTCCCTTTTTAAAGAGGTCGAAGGTTGGGAATACATTGAAAAAGCCTTGGCAGAAGAAAAAGCCCTATTATTGATTACCCCCCATTTGGGCAGTTATGATTTGGCAGGTCGCAAAATCAGCCACCAATTGCCATTTCCATTGACTGCCATGTTTCGACCACCTAAATTATCTTGGCTAGCCCCGATTATGACCGCAGGACGAGAGCGTGACAAAGGCAGAACCGCCACTGCCGATGCCCAAGGGGTTCGCACGATTTTAAAAGCCTTGCGCAACAAAGAAGCCACGATTGTTTTACCCGACCAAGTGCCCACGGGTGGTGATGGTATTTGGGCTAAATTTTGGGGAAAAAATGCTTATTCCATGACCTTAGCAGGCAAACTGGCTAGCATGAAAAATGTACAAACTTTGTTTTTTGTTGGCGAGCGATTACCACATGGCAAAGGCTTTAAACTCTATATTGAGCCCATGCAACACGCGAGCAATGGCGATAAGCTACACGATACACAAATCATCAATGACCAAGTGGAAAACTTGATTAAGCGCTGCCCAGAACAGTATTTATTCAGTTACAATCGATTCAAAACACCAGCTGGCGCAGAACCCGCACCCAATGAACACACTGCCAAATGATTCAGGCTGCCTGAAAGAGGACTCATGAAATTTGCTTTTTTGTTTTTGCGATTATTGCAATATTTACCCTTGTCTTTTATCCATGCGCTCGCCCGTGGTGTGGGGACATTGTTATTTTTAATTTTAAAAAAGCGCCGACGTTATGGCATCATCAATTTGGAAAAATGCTATCCCGAGTGGACAAACAAGCAACGTCAACAAACCATTAAAAAGCATTATCAACACATGGCTACACTGATATTGGAATACGGTGTGTGTTGGTATAGCACTGCCGAACGCTTACAAAAATTGGTGCATTATCAAGACAAGCATTATTTAGATGATGCCTTGGCCAATGGCGACAAAGTGATTTTACTCTACCCTCACTTTACTTCGTTTGAATTGGCCGTTTATCGCCTAAACCAAGATGTACCGCTAATTAGCGTTTATTCCAAGCAAGAAAATGAAGCGATGGACGCACAAATTTTAAAAGGTCGCCATCGCTACAATAATGTTTTCTTGGTCGCCCGAAACGATGGTTTACGCAGCATCATCAAAACCATTCGCAAAGAAAATGCCCCTTTTTTGTATTTGCCTGACCAAGATTTTGGTGCCAAAGATTCCATTTTTGTTGATTTTTTTGGGCAAAAATCCGCCACGATTGCAGGCTTGGGCCGCATCGCTGCCATGACCAAAGCAAAAATCATTCCTGCTATTCCTATTCGCCAAGCTGATGGTACAGTCAATTTGCGCTTTTACCCAGCTTGGGACAATTATCCCACCGATGATGTGGTTGCCGATACCCAACGCATGAATGATTTTATTGAAGAACGCGTTCGCGAACATCCAGAACAGTACTTTTGGCTACACAAACGCTTTAAAACCCGACCTGAAGGTGAAGAGAGCTGGTATTGATGTGTAATTAAAAAAGCCGTTTAACGGCTTTTTTACATGGTTTCATCTTTTTCAGGCAACCTACCATGGTCTGCACAGCTTTGGTCATCAAGACGGATCCGCCCTCTCATGTGCAAAGTTGATGGCATCTCAAAGGCGATATTCACTGGCTTTTTCACCCTTGATACCAACACGGTTTTGTTTTCATCACCTGACCTGGTATTCATCACTTGTAAACTGACTCCATTTTTGTACATGGATGGCTCAACGGCTAGGGTAAATTCACCATCGGCATTGGTTAAGGTGCAATAAGGTGTTCCGACTAAACTGACTCGAACCCCAACCAATCCCTCTTCTGAATTTGGCCTATGCACAATACCTTTGATGTATTTGGGGTTCTTTAATGGTGTGGCCATCCGACTGCTTTGCCCATATTGATTTTGTGTATGGTCTGTATTATCTGCCATCACATGGTTACTCACGCCCAATGCCAAAGCACTAATGGCAGTAATCGCTATTTTTTGCAATGACGTGCTTGAAGATGGCACAACGGGTGTCGAGAGCAATGTACTTGGCAAATTGGCACAAACATTGTCATGTGTTTGCAGATAGGCCACCACTTCACTGTGACTGGCTGATGAAAAATCCATCACCTTGGTCTGACACACAGCACAATGACGCCCTTGCTCGACTGGTGTCATGCTCTCCCATTTTTCATGGCAAGGATTGGGCATATTGATTTGGTGTTTCATGTATTCACCTCAGTATTATGTGTTTCAAAAGCATATTAAATACGCTTATTCGTATTCAAATCGGGTTTAACGCGGCCCATAAAATAAAAGTCCAGAATCTCTTCGTTAGAGTATTGCTGTAGACGTGTCAGGCTCAATACCATTGGCTGATTGGCATAAATAGGAAAAGATTGGCTGGCGTAATTTTGTCGTGTTAACAATAAAATCGCTTCGCTTGGGTAAGCATTGGCCTCGACATTTAAAACAAACTCACCTTTCTCATTACTCACGGTACAATACGGTGTACCCAGTAATTCAATGGTGACATTGGCTAAACGACGGTGTGGTTGATTGGCGCTAACCACACCAGTAATGTGCTGAACATTGGCCGTTGTACTTAATACAGCCTCGTTTGATACTGAACAGGTGTTTTGGTTTTGGCTTTGGGCTCTTGCCATGTTATTGAACGGCAACCAAGCCAGCAACAAGATCAAACCGATTAGTGAAGGCTTGGTGATGTCAAAACCAACACCCATTACCAATCTCGCTCTTCAATCAAGGTTTCAATATCTGCATCAGCAAAACCATAACATTCAGCAATCGTGGCAAAATCATCTGCCATGCACTCCCGTGCCACAGTTTCTAAGTCACTGCCAGCTTCATCAAATACCGTCATCAGATCGTTGATTGCCAATGTGGGCACCGTACTTAAAGCATACAAAGCCGCTAAATCTTGTGGTTTTTCCGTTTCGATTGCCTGACAAAATGCCACTAAAACGGCTTTAACTTGATCAACACAATCTTTGGGATAATATGAATCTTCATACATATCACTTAAGAATACATGAGCCAAAATGGCTTGGTTTTGCAATGACATATTCATAACCTCGATAAAAGATGGATTAAGAATATAACATACTGAAAAGATTGTAAAGTTTGTTACTCAGGCCTACTTAGATGCTGATGCCAGTCAGTTTGCAATAAAGAATATGGTCGTTCTTCAACCAAAGGGGCTAGATTACCCTGTGCCAATGGCATTCGTTTGGTGTTATAAGGTTGACCATTTTGATCAAAGTATTGGTGACGGAAGACATTGTCTTTTCGCCAAGTTAATTGCTGAATCTGGTGCTGATCACGATCCCACCACACCGTTTTGGCGAACAAATCACTGCTGTCATGTACATATTGTGTTTTAAAAATCAGCTCACCATGCTGATTGGTTTGCAAGGTGTAAAGATGCTTACCGTTGCGTGTAAATGCAGTCACTTGCTGCCCTAGTCGTTGCCCTTTGGCATTCAAGGTGTTTTCTGTGATGTAGCGAATATTGCCATTGAGCCAATATTCATAGTCCCGCCGTGTTTGATGACGCAATGGCTTTTTCACCAACAAGATCACTTGCCCATTGTCAATTTTGGCTTTGATGTAATTGGTGGATGCCATGGCTTCTTGAATGGTGATGGGCTTTAATTGATAATCCTTGCTCATGTGCAAAAAATGCACGCCATCACCCAAGCGCTTAATTTGCTTAGTCAGTATGGCAGGCAATACAATGTGCACTTGTGATCGCACTTGAATCAAATGACTTTGGTATTGGTGATTATCCCCAATACTGGCTAGGCTGATGCGTTTTTGTGGTTGTTGATTGCCCATCTCTTCTGCCACTTGAATACTAACAGGGTAAACACTGGGAAAAAATGGGCTTTTGCCAGTCAATGCAGGCAAATAGGCCTCATAATAGGGAATATGCCTTGGTATACCAACACGAGCAACAGCCCAAGACAATGACATTTCCCTTGGCAACCAAGCTCCCAATGTATAAGCAAAACACACATAGGCCCATATCGGTAGCAACAGAATATACCGCCATTTAATCATTGCTATCCTCTTTGGTTGATGAATCATGCACTGCAAAATAGCCAGATTGCAATGTAGCTCACGTTTTATGACCATGTCAATAACCATAACAGTTACTAGGCGTGTCCTAACTTGAGTGTCTGGTTGACTCTGAGCCAATCGAATGAATTTATCGTCAATAGCATTGAATCTATTCATCAAGACCATGCTACAATTTATGAATTTATGACATTTTACTATTTAAGAAACCATATTGTTATTAATTGGGGCAGATATGCGCAAAGAATTATTGGGGTGGTTATTGCTATTGCCATTGGCACTGGCTGCCTATGGTGTATTCCAATATGATAGAAACAGTGAAACATGGCAAAACATCCAACAGGTCGATAATGAAATAGTCGTGATTCAAAATGTATTGCAAAACAATCCAACGGCTACAATTACACTAGATGACAAACAAACCATACCTGCGCAGCAATACCTAGCTGATTTACAGACCACGGCTGTACACAATCAAAGCCATTATTGGTCAAGCAAAAGCCATTTTTATTTAAGCATCAGCACTATTTTGGTGGGCAGCATTGCCTTTTTATTGGGTCTTTTTGCCATTGTTTTGTGCCAATACAGTGCTCGGCATGCAAGGCGCTCGCGGGATGTATTACTCAAAACATTTAGTCGCTGCCGTAAGGTATTACCCTTTATTTTATCCGCACAAACCACCTTGATTGGCATTTGCATTTTGAGCATGATGGCTTATGAAATAATTTGGTTGGTCAGTGACACCGAAATGAGCGCAGGTCTTGCCAAATTACTGATAATTGCTGGCATAAGCATGCTATTGATTGCCAAATACATTGTTAAAGGCTTATTAACACTGCGCCAGAGTTTTGCCATGTTTGACCCTGACCCACTTACCATGCAAGGTCAAGCCATGAGCCGACAAGAAGCACCTGCTTTGTGGCAATGGATTGATGGCATCGCCCATAAAGTGGGAACCGATAGCCCCGACCATATTGTCGTGGGACTATCTGAATGTTTTTATGTTACCTCTTGTGACATTCTTTTAAACGATGAAGACACGCTTTCTGGTAAAACCCTGTATTTCCCATTGATATATGCAGCCCTTTTAGACCCCAAAGAAGCCACTGCGGTTATTGGTCATGAGTTGGGGCATTTTACAGGCGAAGATACCACTTACAGTTTGCATTTCACGCCCATTTATGCGGGTTTACAGCAAAGCATTCACAATGTCATGACACAAATTCGCGACTTTTATAGCCTATTGATCATGAGACCCTCTATTTATTTGGGCATTTACTTTTTGGAGCAATTTGATTTTGCTGTCAATCATTGGAGCCGCATTCGTGAATTTGAAGCCGATAAAATTGGCGCTTCGGTGAGCTCAAACGAGGCGCAAGCCAGTGCTTTATTGCGTGTTTTAGTGGTGATTGATGACATGAACAGTGTTTTGGAAGCATTTTGTAACCAAGAACTCTCAAGCCATAACCTATTATCCAGTGTGATGCAAAAATTGCGTGAAAAACCACTCGCAAATGCCCATGATTTTTTAGCGCAAGCGACACAACATCCCAGTGATTCCCATCCACCAACGCAAGATCGCATTGCGGCATTGGGCATTGCTGTTACGCCTTATCTTTTGGCAACTGCTTCACGCACAGTGGGCAATGACGACTATAGCAATATCCAGCATTTGTTTCCAGATGCCAAAGCCTTGTCGGAAAAATTAACAGTAGAATTATTGACAGCCATTCGCGCCTATCAACAAGCGCGTACAGAAATTCTTGAAGGCGCTTTGCATGAAATCAATGCGCCCAATGTTATTTGGCTCAGTGAACGCCGCCAAGGCTTTATCATTTTTATGGCTATGACGATTGCATTTCTCCTATTGAGTGTTCTGGCATTTGTTGCCAATGTTCCACCACTACAGCTTGCTCTTTTACCCATGTTGTTCTTTGGTTTTTTTGCCT